>NZ_MQSY01000042.1:0-25691 GCF_001921245.1 Aeromonas sp. YN13HZO-058
ACGGGAGGGGCGTGAATATCAAAGCGTGTTTGCATGAGGCGCTGGGGCACCCCATGCAACACGTAATTGGGACATAGCCTACTTTTTGGGCGTCGGCTCGCTGATCTGGTGGAGGTGATCCGTGCAGGCGCTGGAGCAGCCACAGGGGCGCACCTCCTTATCCTCTCGCTTCTGGGCAAGTTGGTATTGGCGCCACCAGATGATGGTGCCCATGGCCAGGATCAGCACGAACGAGGCGAGCAGGCTCAACAACCAGATGGACATGATCTCTTCTCCTTGATGGTGATGACATGCACTGTGATGGCATCAGTGATGATGGCAGCAACCGCCCTGTTGGCCTGCGCCCTCACTGCCGTGACAACAAGTATGGCCTTGTCGTGAGCTATCTGCCTGATGGCCACCATTAGCGCAACAGTGACCTGAGCTGCTGTTGCAACCACCATGACAATGGGCATGGCTGTGGCCAGCGCCAACAGGCTGGATGGCACGGATCGCCGACTTGCTCTGATGACGGCGAGACGGGCGGCCCTGACTGGCCTCGGTGAGAGGTTGCAGATTGGCAGGGGCCAGCAGCGCGGGCAGCGGCAGGCGGGCAGAGCGGCATTGTAGTACCCGGATATTGGCCGCCAGCAGGCGCCCCAGCATCCGCTCGCCGATATTGCGCACCACCACCTGACCCACCTGATGATGGGCGAGGGCGTCGAGCAGCCCCTGCTTGCCGTGGCAGCCTTCGGCGGCGGCCGGGTTGGCCAGGGTGGTGATAACATTCCCTTCTGGGCTGAGGACCTGCAACTGCTCGGCACGGGTAAAGTGGCCGGCCAGCAGGCCCTGACTTAGCATCAGGGCGCTGTTGCAGGGGATGTTTGTGACAGGATTCATTTCGGATCTTCTCCACTGGTTTGGTGGTCGGGCTCGGCGGGTTGCATCATCAATGCCTTGCCCAGACTCAGACACTCCACCACCTTGTAGCGCCCTTTTTTCAGGATATTGGCCAAGGTCTGACGGGAGACGCCCATCACCAGGGCGGCCTCCTGCTGCTGCATTCCTTGAAGGTCGACGAGGCGCAACGCCTCGAACTCGTCAGGGGCTAAGGTGACCTGCTCCAGCTGATGCATGGGGCGGCCGTTGGGTTTGAAGCAGCTGTTGGCGGGGCGGCCACAGATCTGGCGGGCAATCTTGGGTCTTGGCATGGTGGCTCCTAATTGGCATACGCTATTTATACGCTCGTATGTGGCATATGCCAATAATTTTGTCGGGTGCAGTGGGCTGCGCCAGTGTTGTTTACGGCAGAGAGAGGTAAAGGGGAAAAGAGAAAAACAGGGACGAACAGGGAAGAGGAGAAAAGGTGGCAGAAACGACGCAGGCCCGAACATGGTTCGGGCCTGCGTTTTTTGCAGCGGATGGCGGTTGCCTTCCCGGCGAGCTTACGCTTGTTCGGCCTCGGCCACAGGGGATGCACTTGCTGTGCTCTCGCTGCCGTTGGCGAAGCGATCCGCCCACAGGGCGATCACGCCGTCACCGGTGACGTTGCAGGCGGTGCCGAAGCTGTCCTGTGCCAGATAGAGGGCAATCATCAGGGCGATGGAGGCTTCACCAAAGCCGAGCATGGAGGTGAGCAGACCCAGTGCCGACATCACGCCACCACCCGGCGCGCCCGGAGCGGCGATCATGATCACCCCCAGCATCATGATGAAGGGGAGCATGGTCTCGATGCCCGGAATAGCCAGATGCTCGGAGAGGAACATCACCGCGGTGGCGCAGGTGACCAGGGTAATGGTGGAGCCACAGAGGTGAATGGTGGCGCACAGCGGCACGGTGAAGTTGGCGATGCCGTCGCTCACCCCGTTGTTCTTGCTCGATTGCAGGGCGACCGGAATGGTGGCGGCGCTCGACATGGTCCCCAGCGCGGTGAAGTAGGCGGGCAGCATGTTTTTGATGAGCTGGGCCGGTGAGCGGCCAAGGGCTAGACCGGTGCCGATAAACAGCACGGAGAGCCAGATCCAGTGCATCAGGATCGCCATCACCAGCACCACGCCGAAGGTTTTCAGGGTAGCGAACACGGTGCCTTCTACCGTCATCTCGACAAAGACCCCGGCGATATAGAACGGCAGCAGCGGGATGATCACCCTGGCCAGCAGACGGTCGATGATGTCACGACCCTGATCGGCGACCCGGCGCAGATCGGTGGCCTGGGTGGCGCTGATGCCGATACCGAACACAAAGGCGGCGGCCAGTGCCGACATCACGCCAAACAGCGGCGGGATCTCCAGATTGACGTAGGAGGCGAGCTTGATGGCCGTGGCCGTGGTGGGCTCGGCAGCGGTGGTGAGCAGTGGGATCAGGTGGCTCGCCACGGTAAAGGCGAACAGCCCTGCCAGAATGGTGGAGCAGTAGGAGAGGGCCACGGTTTTGCCCAGCAGCTTGCCGGAGTTTTTCGGCAGGCTGGCGATGCCGCTCATGATAAAGAACAGAATGATGAGCGGAATGGTGAAGGTGATCAGCTGACCTATCACTGTCTTGGCCGTAAACAGCACGCGCGCCACCCACTCAGGGGCGTAGAGACCGAGCAAGAGACCGGCAAGGATGCCAGCAATGAGTTTCAGGACAAGTTTCATAAGGAAATCCGGAGTTGGTTGTATTGTCTGTTTTGTTATTAAATTTTGATATTAATCGAACTTTTTAACACAGAAACCGTGTTATGTCTGCCTTTGCTGCGTTAACACCGAGTTAAATATTGTCGATAGCCAAAATCGCCGACTGGCAGTCGGTTTGGCGTTGAACTGGAAAATCCGTGATGAATTAGCCCGTTAGGGGGCATGATGATCGCCACGCAGCAACATGACGTATTGGCTGGCGTTTTGGCTTGCGGATTGTGGCGTGTTGGTCGAGACGGTTTCCATCGGAGCCAGTTGCAGCGCTATCCCGGATGTGGTGATGAGTTGCTGCAGATGCGGGATCTGCTGGTCGTGGTTCATCCCGCAAGCTGGCAGCAGAGGGAAGCAGAGCGGAGCGCCTGCTTTGAGCAGGGCAGCCAGCTGTTGCAACAGGGGGACAAGAGTGGCTGCATCGCTATCAAGCGGGCGACTCAGCCAGATGCCATCGTAAGGGAGCACCGAGTGCATCCGTGGGAGGGGGCAGACCCGCACCGCTTGTCCGGATTGCTGCGAGGCAACTTTGGCGTCGGCCAGCACGGCGTCACAGGCGGTGACCACATACCCTTCTGCACGCAGCCAGCACAGATCCTCCCCCGTACCGCACTGACCATTGAGCAGATGGGCGCCGGGTTTGAGGCGCGCCACAAAGGCTGCCCGAGCGCGGGCATGCTGGTCGTTCAAGGGCCGGGAAGCGGGGATGGCGTCGGAGTGTGGCACAGGGGTTACCTCAAGCAGGGGGCGCACAGGGTAACAAATCGGGGCCTGACTGCCAAAGTGGGCGGTCAGACCCCTGTAGTTTAGATGTGTGGGAGTTGCCGGAGCCGGTTAGCGGCCGCAGGCGGGCCCGTGGGGCTGGGCCAGCATGGTGAACATGCTCTCTATCAGGAAGCTGGACTCACTCTGCAGGTCGATCCGCCCCGGAAAGTGCAGCCAGTTGATGATGTAGCCATCCAGGGTGCAGTGGAGCAGGGTGGCGGCACGCTGCAAGTTAAGGTCAGCCGGCAGCTGGCCCCGGCGTACCGCATTGGCCAGGGTCGTCTCCAGATCCTGAAAAAAGTGGGCTGACTCGCTGCGGATATGTTCACGCAGTGAGATGGCTTCTCCCTCCAGCGATTCGAGATTGAACAACAGGGTGAACATCTGCCGTTGCGCCGGATTGTGAATGAAGCTGTGGAGCACCCCTTCGAAGAAGAGACGCAGTTGCCCCAGCGGATCCGGCTCGTCGGTATTGAGGCAGGCATCGAGCTGGTGGGCGAGGGGGCTGCAGAGCTCTTTCCAGAGCGAAATGAAGAGTTCGTCCTTGTTCTTGAAGTGCCAATAGATGGCCCCGCGCGTCAGGTCGGCCGCCCTGGCGATGTCGGTCAGGCTGGTCTTGGCCAGGCCCTGAGAGCAGAACAGATCCAGCGCCGTGCTCATGATGTGGCAGCGGGTTTGCTGCGCCTCTTCTTTGGTTCGTCTGGCCATCGAAATGAGTGCCTCATGCAAGCAAAAAGTCACTTACATACATTTATGAATGTATGTATATTGCCTCATCTTGCGAATATTTACCAACAGGGCCCATGCGGCCCTGATTGTTCATTGACTGGCAAAGGCTCAGGTGTTTCATGCATAAACATATTCTTGCTCGTTCAGTTGGTCTTGCCTTGCTGGCAACAGGCTTGCTGGCAGGTTGTGGTGACAAGGGCGGTGCGCCCCAGGGACAGGGCGGCATGCCCCCCGCGGCGGTCAACGTGGTGACCCTGCAGAGCAGCCCGCTGATGTTGACCACCGAATTGACCGGCCGCAGCGCCCCGCTGCGGGTGGCCGAAGTGCGTCCGCAGGTGAGCGGCATCATCCTCAAGCGCCTCTTTACCGAGGGGAGCGATGTGAAGGCGGGTGATCTGCTCTATCAGATCGACCCGGCTGTCTATCAGGCGGCGGTTGCCAGCGCCAAAGCCAATGTGGCCAAGGCCGAGGCCAACGAGCAGAGTGCCCGCCTCAAGGCGCAGCGCTATCAGGAGCTGCTCAAGGTCAAATCCATCAGCCGTCAGGACTATGACGACGCCGACGCCAGCTGGAAGCAGGCCAAGGCGGAGATCATGGCAAGCAAGGCGGCCCTGCGCACTGCCGAGATCAATCTCGGTTACACCCGCATCACCGCCCCCATCAGCGGCCGTATCGGTAAATCCGCGGTGACCGAGGGTGCGCTGGTGACCGCCCAGCAGGCAGACAGCCTGACCGCCATCCAGCAGCTCGATCCCATGTATGTGGATGTGCGTCAGTCCACCGCCGATCTGCTGCGCCTCAAGCGACTGGTCGCCGAGGGCAAGCTGACCCAGGACGAGCAGAAGGGGGCCAAGGTGACCTTCCAGCTGGAAGATGGCTCCACTTACGGCGAAGAGGGCTCGTTGCAGTTCTCCGATGTGACCGTGGATGAGACCTCCGGCATGGTGACCCTGCGGGTGATTGTGCCCAACCCTCATCAGTTGCTGCTGCCCGGCATGTTCATGCGCGCCACCCTGCAAGAGGGTGAGCGGGCGCAAGGGCTGCTGGTGCCGCAAACTGCCGTGACTCGCACCCCCAATGGTGGCGCGACCGTGATGGTGGTGACGGCTGACAACAAGGTGGAGCTGCGCAACGTGCAGCTGAGCCGGGTCGTCGGCAGCAACTGGGTGGTGGAGTCCGGCCTCACCTCCGGCGAGCGGGTAATTGTGGCTGGCTTGCAGAAAGTACGACCGGGCGCCGTGGTCAATCCCGCTGAGCAGGGCGCCGATGCGCAGTCTGCCCAGGCTGCGTCCAGCACCCCGGCCAACAAGTAGGATGGAGTAATCGCCTCATGGCTCGATTTTTTATAGACAGACCCATTTTTGCCTGGGTGATCGCGCTGGTGATCATGCTGGCGGGTAGCCTGGCCATCATCAAATTGCCGGTCGCCCAGTATCCGAGCATTGCGCCGCCCGCTGTCGGCATTTCCGCCAGCTATCCGGGCGCATCCGCCAAAACGGTGGAAGACTCGGTGACCCAGATCATCGAACAGAACATGACCGGGTTGGATCACCTGCTCTACATGTCCTCCCAGTCTGATTCCGCGGGTCGGGTGTCGGTGACCCTGACTTTCCAGCCGGGGACCGATCCCGATATCGCCCAGGTGCAGGTGCAGAACAAGCTGCAGCAAGCGATGTCGCTGTTGCCGCAAGAAGTGCAACAGCAGGGGATCCGGGTCCAGAAGACCTCCAGCAGCTTCCTGATGGTCGCGGCGTTCATCTCCAGCGATGGCAGCATGAACAACGACGATCTGGCGGACTATGTGGTCTCCAACATCAAGGAGCCCCTGAGCCGTCTGGACGGGGTCGGTGACATCACCTTGTTCGGCAGCCAGTACTCCATGCGGGTGTGGCTCGATCCCAACAAGCTCAACCGGGTGCAGATGACCCCGGGGGATGTGCAGGCGGCCATCAAGGCGCAGAACGCCCAGGTGGCGTTCGGCAAGCTGGGTGGCACCCCGTCGGTGGAAGATCAGCAGTTCACCGCCACCATCATGGGGCAGACCCGACTCTCCACCGTGGAGCAGTTCAACGACATCCTGCTGCGGGTGAATCAGGATGGCTCCAAGGTCCGGCTCAAAGACGTGGCCCGGGTCGAGCTGGCGGGTGAAAGCTATGACGCCGAGGCGCTCTACAATGGCCAGTCCACCGCGGCGGTCGCCATCAAGCTGGCGACCGGCGCCAACGCGCTGGATACCGCCGAGAAGGTGCGCGCCAAGCTCGACGAGCTGTCGGACTACTTCCCGGCCAACATGAAGATCGTCTACCCCTACGACACCACGCCGTTTGTGAAGATCTCCATCGAGGAGGTGGTGCAAACCCTGATCGAGGCGATCTTCCTGGTGTTCTGCGTCATGTATCTGTTCCTGCAGAACTTCCGCGCCACCCTGATCCCGACCATTGCGGTGCCGGTGGTGCTGCTCGGTACCTTCGGGGTGATGGCGGCGTTTGGCTTCTCCATCAACACCCTCACCATGTTTGGCATGGTGCTGGCCATCGGCCTGTTGGTGGATGACGCCATCGTGGTGGTGGAGAACGTGGAGCGCCTGATGAGCGAGGAGGATCTCTCCCCGCTGGAAGCGACCCGCAAGTCGATGACCCAGATCACCGGCGCACTGGTGGGGATCGCCCTGGTGCTCTCCGCCGTGTTCGTGCCGATGGCCTTTTTTGGCGGCTCGACCGGTGCCATCTATCGCCAGTTCTCGCTGACCATCGTCTCGGCCATGGTGTTGTCGGTGCTGGTGGCCCTGATCCTGACTCCGGCGCTCTGTGCCACCCTGCTCAAGCCGATGAAACATGGCGAGTTTGGTGCCAAGCGTGGCTTCTTTAGCTGGTTCAACCGGGCCTTTGATGCCGGTACCAACCGCTATCAGCGCGGCGTGCGCAAGGTGATCAAGCAGGGCGTGCGTTACAGCCTGATCTACGGTGCCATGCTGGCGGTATTGGCGGTGCTGTTTATGCGGATGCCTACCTCCTTCCTGCCGGAAGAGGATCAGGGTGTCATCATGTCCATGGTGCAACTGCCGGTAGGTGCGACCAAGCAGCGCACCGAGGTGGTGCTGGCTGACATGCGCGACTACTTCCTGAAAAACGAGAAGGATAACGTTGACTCTGTACTGACCGTGTCGGGCTTCAGCTTCGCCGGTAGTGGCCAGAATGCGGGCATGGCCTTTATCAAGCTCAAGGACTGGAGCGAGCGCAAGAGCCCGGATCGCAGCGCCAATGCCATTATCGGTCGCGCCATGGGCTATCTGTTCAGCATCAAGGAGGCGCAAGTGTTCGCCTTCAACCTGCCTCCGATCCCGGAGCTGGGTACGGCGACCGGTTTTGACTTCTTCCTGCAGGATCGCGGCGGCATCGGTCACGACAAGCTGATGGCGGCGCGTAACCAGCTGCTCGGCATGGCGGCGCAGGATCCCAATCTGGTGCGGGTGCGCCCGAACGGGATGGAAGATACGCCGCAGCTCGATATCAAGATCGACTACGAGAAGGCGCTGGCGCAGGGGCTCTCCATCGCGGACATCAACAACACCCTGGCCGCAGCCTGGGGCTCATCCTACGTCAATGATTTCGTCGACCGGGGCCGGATCAAGAAGGTCTACCTGCAGGCGGATGCCCCCTTCCGGATGAACCCGGAAGATCTCAAGCTCTGGTATGTGCGCAACGCCGCTGGCCAGATGGTGCCCTTCTCCGCCTTTGCCAGCACCGAGTGGAGCTTTGGCTCGCCGCGTCTGGAGCGTTACAACGGCGTGCCGGCGATGGAGATCGTCGGTGAAGCGGCGCCCGGCAAGAGTACCGGTGATGCGATGGCCGCCATCGAGCAGATGGTGAAACAGCTGCCGGAAGGGGTGGGCATCGAGTGGACCGGGCTCTCCTTCCAGGAGCGTCAGGCCGGTTCACAGGCGCCTGCGCTCTACGCCATCTCCTTGTTGGTGGTGTTCCTCTGTCTGGCTGCCCTCTACGAGAGCTGGAGCATTCCGTTCTCGGTGATGCTGGTGGTGCCGCTCGGGGTACTGGGGGCCATTGTGGCCGCTACCCTGCGCGGGCTGGAGAACGACGTCTACTTCCAGGTAGGCCTGCTCACGACCATAGGCCTGTCGGCGAAGAACGCGATTCTGATCGTGGAGTTTGCCAAAGAGCTCTATGACAAGGGGATGGGGTTGGGTGAAGCCGTGGTGGAGGCAGCGCGCCTGCGTCTGCGGCCAATCCTGATGACCTCGCTTGCCTTTATCCTCGGGGTGCTGCCGCTGGTGATCAGCTCCGGCGCCGGTGCCAGTAGCCGTAACGCCATCGGTACCGGCGTGATGGGGGGGATGATCAGCGCCACCGTGCTCGCCATCTTCTTCGTACCGCTCTTCTTCGTGCTGGTGATGCGCTACTTCACCAGCCATCAGAGCAAAGAGGCGCGCATAGCTGCAGCGGTTGAGTCAAAAGGTGACTGATGGCATGCAGGTTGAGCTAATTTGAATAGCGTTCAATAAATCGTCAGCCAAGTGTGGTCTGGCTGACAATCAAACAGGGCAACCCCATGGGTTGCCCTGTTTTTTCTGGGCTTGCCGAGAGGTTCGTGTTACCGATTGTTGAAATAAGTAGCAGGGCGTTCAAGCTGGTTGTGATCAGCCTCGTGTTCAGCTTCAAATTGACCCCCAACGAGGTATTTTTTGCTGTTCATATGGGGGCAATACGAGATAGAATCCGGCATTAAATCGGGTCTGTGTGGTATGCAATATCACGAGAAATCTGTGAGCGCGTCTAGCGATGCATACCAGCAAAAAATACAATTAAATGCTGGAGGACATGATGACCAACAGCTTGGGAACCGTGGTTAAAATCAGCAATCTGGGGGCTGCAACTCAGTGCGGTAGCCATGTTATTTGTCGATATTAGCTCAAATAATGAGCGTTCTCGCCATCCGGTGATATGTAGATATGTAGATATGTAGATATGTAGATATGTAGATATGTAGATATGTATTAGATGGCAAATATCCATGCACTTCTTTGAGTTCCTGCATCGTATTTCCCCCGAGCAATTAATGTCGTTCCCAAATGAGAGTAATTCTCGTTATAAGAGCATCTTTTCTATGAAAATTTTAGTGACCGGTGGCGCAGGCTTTATCGGCTCTGCAGTTGTGCGTCATATCATCCGTGATACCCAGGATTCCGTGATCAATCTCGATAAACTCACCTATGCCGGCAACCTGGAATCCTTGGCCGATGTATCGGCAAGCGATCGTTATGCGTTTGAGCAGGTGGATATCTGTAACCGTGCCGAGCTGGATCGGGTGTTTGCCCTGCACCAGCCGGATGCGGTGATGCACCTGGCCGCCGAGAGCCATGTTGACCGCTCCATCACAGGCCCGGCTGACTTTATCGAGACCAATATCGTCGGCACCTATATGTTGCTGGAAGCGGCGCGCGCCTATTGGAGCTGTCTCGACGAGGCCCGCAAGGCGGCTTTCCGCTTCCACCATGTCTCCACCGACGAGGTGTATGGTGATCTGCCCCATCCGGATGAAGTGGCTGCCGGTGAGCCATTGCCACTCTTTACCGAAACTACTCCCTACGCCCCCAGCAGCCCCTATTCGGCCTCCAAAGCCTCCAGCGACCATCTGGTACGCGCCTGGCGCCGTACTTACGGCCTGCCAACTATCGTCACCAACTGCTCCAACAACTACGGCCCTTATCACTTCCCCGAGAAGCTGATCCCGCTGGTGATACTCAACGCGCTGGATGACAAGCCGCTGCCGGTCTATGGCAAGGGCGACCAGATCCGTGACTGGCTCTATGTGGAAGACCACGCGCGCGCGCTCTACCAGGTGGTGACTACTGGCTTGGTCGGGGAGACCTACAACATTGGCGGTCACAACGAGAAGCAGAATCTGGACGTGGTGCATACCATCTGCGATCTGCTGGACGAGATGGTGCCCAAAGCGGGTTCTTACCGCGACAAAATCACTTATGTGGCGGATCGTCCCGGCCACGATCGCCGCTATGCCATCGATGCCAGCAAGATGAGCTGTGAGCTTGCTTGGCAGCCTGAGGAGACTTTCGAGTCTGGAATTCGCAAAACAGTGCAGTGGTATCTGGATAACCAGCAGTGGGTGAACAACGTTAAAAGCGGTGCCTACCAATCCTGGATTGATCAGCAGTACGGAGCAGAAAAATAATGAAAGGAATAATTCTGGCAGGCGGCTCAGGCACTCGCCTTTACCCTATTACTATGGGCGTTTCTAAGCAATTGCTGCCCGTTTATGACAAGCCCATGATCTATTACCCTCTCTCGGTATTAATGTTGGCTGGCATCAGGGAAATTTTGATTATTACCACCCCAGATGATCAAGCATCATTCCAACGTTTGCTAGGTGATGGAAGCGATTTTGGGATTCATCTGCAATACGCAGTACAAGCAAGCCCCGATGGCTTGGCGCAAGCATTTTTGATTGGCGAAGCATTTATTGGCCAAGATAGCGTCTGTTTAGCCTTGGGCGATAATATTTTTTGGGGACAAGGATTTTCGCCAATCTTAAAACGGGCAGCAGAGCGCCAAACTGGTGCTACTGTGTTCGGTTATCAAGTCAAAGACCCAGAGCGATTTGGTGTGGTTGAATTTGATAAGCAACAAAAAGCCATCAGTATTGTAGAAAAACCGCTTCACCCCAAGTCTAACTTTGCCGTTACCGGCCTCTATTTTTATGATAACAAGGTTGTGGAGCTGGCCAAACAGGTTAGGCCTTCCGCACGGGGTGAGCTGGAAATCACCACCCTTAATGAGATGTATCTCAATGCGGGTGAACTTAATGTCGAATTGCTGGGGCGTGGTTTCGCCTGGCTCGACACCGGCACTTATGAAAGTCTGCACGACGCAGCTTCGTTTGTAGAAACCATAGAAAAACGTCAAGGCTATAAAATTGCTTGCTTGGAAGAGATCGCTTGGCGCAATAAGTGGCTAACGGATGATCAACTCAGCGATGCTGCAAATGAAATGGCGAAAAATAGCTATGGCCAATATTTGTTTGATTTATTAAATAAATAATAGGGATTGCAATGAGCTTGATTAATCTAATTAATTTTCCTGCGCTAGGAGATGAGCGTGGTGCGTTAGTAGCTTTAGAAGCAAACCGCCAGATCCCATTTGATATTAAGCGGGTTTATTACATTTATGGCACCGTCCAAGGCGTCGCTCGCGGCTTTCATGCCCACAAGGCGCTTAAACAAGTCGCGATTTGTTTAAAAGGCTCTTGCCGCTTTGTAATGGATGATGGCAAAGATAAACAAGAGGTGATCATGGCAACGCCAGATAAAGGCTTGCTAATTGATGCCATGCAGTGGCACGAGATGTACGACTTTTCTGAGGATTGTGTGCTGATGGTGTTGGCTGATCAGCCTTATGATGAGTCAGACTATATCCGCGACTATACACAATTTATTGAGGCGGCTAATACCCATGTTCATTCATTCGCTCAGTGATGTACAAAGCAACAATATAGGTGAAGGCACACGGATTTGGCAGTTCGCCGTTGTCCTGAAAGAGGCCACCATTGGCCGTAATTGTAATATTTGTGCCCATACCCTGATTGAAAACGATGTGGTACTTGGAGATAATGTAACCGTTAAATCTGGCGTCTATATCTGGGATGGCACTACCATTGGTAATAATGTATTCATCGGCCCCTGTACCACTTTTACCAATGATAAAATGCCTCGTTCTAAAGTGTACCCAGACGAATTTTCTAGGATCACTATTGAAGAGCACGCTTCCATCGGCGCTAATGCGACTTTATTGCCTGGGATTACTATTGGGAAATATGCAATGGTTGGTGCTGGTAGCGTCGTGACTAAAGATGTACCTGCTTACGCTGTCGTGGTGGGTAATCCGGCCAAAATAATTAAATATATAGAGCAGTAATATGATCAACTTTCTCGATTTAAAAGCAATCAACAACCAATATCAGCAAGAACTCAAAGATGCCTGTGCGCGGGTGATTGATTCCGGCTGGTATATCATGGGCAATGAGCTGGTCCAATTTGAAACTGAATTTGCTGCTTATTGTGGTACCAAACATGTCATTGGTGTGGCTAATGGCTTGGATGCTTTGATTTTGGTGCTGCGAGCTTGGAAAGAACTGGGTAAACTCAAGGCCGGTGATGAGGTGGTTGTTCAGGCCAATACCTATATTGCCTCTGTACTGGCGATTACCGAAAACGATCTGGTGCCAGTGCTTGTTGAGCCCAATAAGGATACCTACAACCTCGATCCAGCACTGGTTCGCGCAGCCATTACCCCTAATACCAAAGCCATTTTACCTGTGCATCTCTATGGCCAGCTTTCCCCCATGCCTGAGCTGATGGCCATTGCCGAGGAGCATGACTTGTTGGTGCTTGAAGATTGTGCTCAGGCCCACGGGGCACAAATTAATGGCAAGCGTGCCGGTAATTGGGGCGACGCGGCCGGTTTTAGTTTCTATCCCGGCAAAAACCTGGGGGCACTTGGCGATGCTGGGGCCGTCACCACGAATAATGATGAATTGGCCAAGACACTGAAGGCACTGCGCAATTATGGTTCTCACAAAAAATATGAAAACCTCTATCAAGGGGTAAATAGCCGTTTGGATGAGATCCAGGCCGCGATGATGCGAGTGAAATTACCTTATCTGGAGAAGGAAACTGCGCGTCGTCAAGAAATTTCCCGGTTTTACCGCGCTGGAATCAATAATCCGTTGGTGACATTGCCCCGAGTTGAAGCAGAAAGTGCTCATGTCTGGCATCTATTTGTGGTGAACACTGAGGTTCGCGAAGAATTGCAGCTGTGGTTGACTGGGCAAGGGGTTCAAACTCTGATCCATTATCCTATTCCCCCACATAAGCAGCAGGCTTATCTGCAGTTCCGGGATTGTCAATTGCCAGTGACCGAACAAATTCACCAGCAGGTATTGTCGATTCCTATGGATCCGACCATGAGCAATGAGGCGGTGGCAAAGGTGATTGATGCGGTAAACGGCTTTAAGATATGAAGCTTTTGCTAAAAGTGACTGCTATGACGGGGCTTCTAACGTTGCTTAGAATGGTAATGGGGTTTGTGATTGCCAAGGTGGTGGCTGTTTATACCGGTCCCACCGGTATGGCAATGTTGGGACAAGTCCAAAATATGGTGAGTAGCCTCAATGGCATTATCAATGCGCCAGTGGGTAGCGGTATTGTTCGCTATACGGCAGAAAAACAAGGTGAAGGCTTTGAAACTTGTACCCCTTGGTGGCGAGCGTCACTGCAATGGGTTCTGATCATTTCTGCAATTACAATACCTGTTGGAGTATTGTTAGCAGATCATATTGCAGCCTGGCTATTTCAAGATAAAACCCTTGCTTGGATCGTAATTGTTACCGTGGCAGTGCTGCCGCTTTCAGCAATAGGTACGTTATGTAATTCAGTGATCAATGGTCAACAACAGTATCGTCGTTATGTCAGCCTTGGGATGTTATCAGTCCTGATCTCTGGTGCTGTAATGTTGACCATGATCATCCAGACCAATATCAAAGGAGCCTTGTTAGCGACGGCAGTACAGGCGGCCTTAATTGGCGTAATCATGTTGGCAGCTAACCTGCGGCAACCCTGGTTTAAAGTGCGTTATTGGTGGGGGACGACCGATAAAGAAGCCAGAAAGGCGATCGGTAGCTACATGTTGATGGCTATCACTACAGCATTGACGGTTCCGATATCTCTAGTTTTGGTCAGAAATATTCTGATCGACCAAGTTGGCTGGGAAGCTGCTGGCCAATGGCAGGCTGTATGGAAAATATCAGAGGTTTACCTTGGCGTTATCACGATAGCATTGGGAACCTATTATTTACCACGCCTTTCATCATTGGTAGGCGTTGATGCCATTGTGAGTGAGATCCATAAAACAGCTAGAATTGTGTTACCTATTGTTGTCATCTTGGCATTAAGTGTTTATTTGCTGCGTGATGTTGCTATCTTGCTGCTATTTACTAAGGAATTTAATGCTGCTCGCGATCTCTTTGCCGTTCAACTTTGTGGTGATGTGGTTAAAATTGCCAGTTGGTTGTATGCCTATCCGATGTTATCCCGTGGCGCAACGAAGTGGTTTATAGGAACTGAAATCGCATTCGCCTTATCATTCGTGGTTTTGTCCTACATATTTGTTAGCTACACCGGAATAAAAGGTGTGACGACAGCTTACTTTACGAGCTATTCCATATACTTTTTAATCATTTTCTTAAATGTAAAAAGAATTGCCCGTTAATCAAAGCTAAATTCCACATAATTTGTTTTAACATAGCTAATCACTTAGAGTTTGCTCCGAAAGCTAATTACTAAAGTAATAATGTTTGTTGGCTCTGAGGATTTTATAAAAAATGTCGCCATTCAATTATAGATGATTAGCTTATGTATGACCCTACAGTTATTAATTTTGAACGATATACTCGTCTTGCTGTAATTTATGATTTTATATTAAACAATATTGTTTAATTATGATTGTGCGTAGTTCATTTATGTAAATGCCGAGAAATACGAATGAAAATATTATTAGTCGGTGAGTATTCAGGAGTTCATACTAATTTAGCTGATGCGTTGAGGTCGCAAGGGCATATTGTGTTAACATTATCTGATGGAGATTCATATAAAAATTTCCCTAGAGATATAACCATTAAACGAAAGCATTTTTCTGGAAAAATTGGACTGTTATACGAGTTGATACTTGAATACTTAGGAGTGAAAGGGCTTATATGCTATCTTTTGAACTTTAAAAAAATCAATAGTTTGAAAGGATATGATGTAGTTCAAATAATAAATCCTGTAGCTATTGAAGCTTTTGGTTCGATAGCGAACATTTTTTTTATAAAAAAACTATCAAAGAATAACAGGTCATTATTTTTATGTGCATTAGGTGATGATACTCGTTGGGTTGATGCATGTTTAACTGGGGGGTTTAAATATTCCCCGTTCAATTGGCTTACACTAAAAACAGCAGTTAAATACTCTTATTCATTAAGATATAAATATGGGTTTTTTTTTAAAACGCTCCAAAAAACGGCCGAGAGATTTTCAGAAAAAATAATACCAGGGCTCCTTGATTACCAAAAAGCTTACGAAAATAGCGAGAAATGTACTGATATTATAAGAATTCCATTATCTGAATCATTGATAACTCAAGCTAAAGAGAAGTTGATTCAATTGGAGAGTTGTCAAGATAGTGATTGTCGAGTTATCAGGATATTTCATGGTTGGCAATTAGGCAGAGAGTTAAAAAAGGGGAACTATATTTTTGATGATGCAGTGAAAAAACTTATCTCTTATAAAAAAGAAAATATCGATTACCAAGTAGTCACATCAGTCCCTTATCATGATTATATATCTAAATTGAATTGTTCAGATATATTTCTTGACCAGACTAATAGCTATGACAGAGGGGTGAATGCACTAATTGGGATGGCTTATGGCTGCGTTGTTTTTTCTGGTTTTGAAGATAGTAATATACACCCTGATATAGGTGTAAATGCGGTGCCAAATAGTGATGCTATATGTGATTCCCTTGAAGAGATTATAAATAACCCAAAATTAATGTATGATATAAAAATAAATGCTTTGAAATTTATAATAGAGAACCATGAACCAGCTCTGATAGCCAGTAAATATTTGGAAATATGGTCAATAAGATAAAATGATAAGAGAAAATATAGAACGTAGGCGGTCATATGTTTTTTTAGCATTAGGCATAGTCAATGTAATTATTTACATTTCTTTTTGTGGCTATTTCTCTATGACTAGTGATTTTCATGGAGATACCCTTGAATACATGTACAACTTTAATGAAATCCAACAGTATCCATTTCCTTATGGTGTTGAATTCCTAACCCCAATTATGATGTGGGTAGTTAGTTACTTAGGTGGTAGTTTTAGAGATTTTATATTTATTTGTCTTTTGTTCTGGACACCTATTGTTTTTTTACTAGGTTATTATTCAAGGTCAAATTTTTTATTTATAGGCGTTTTTTTTTATTTTTTGACGCCGCTATTCATAGATAATGCAGTGTTTTTAATTAGACAGTATAATGCTGCATTGTTTTACATATTATTTTTGTTATATAATAAAAGAAAAGATCCAAGTAAGTTAGTGTCTTTTGGTTTGCTGCTGTTATCTTTTTCCTCTCATTTATCTTCAGTGTTTTGGTTTATGATATCAAACAAGATAACGGTTAGATTTTTTAAACATCGATTAGTTTTCTTCATTGTGTTTTTTCCTCTCATCTTACTTGCTTTATCCGGTGTCGATATAATTTCGTGGGTTGTAGATTTAATATTTAAAATTGCTAATTTATTTGATTTTTACGAAATAAATAGAAAGTTGATGTTTTATAGCAGCAGTGAATATGATGCTGTCGCTAAAGTAAGTAATTTAGCAGAATTGATAGCATTTTTGTTGTTATTTCTTTCTGGATATCTTTTTTTCTTATCCCAAAGAAATAATGGCTTTATTTTTTTTGTGTTTGTGCAAGCAATGCTTGTGGTTTTATTAAAAAATAACATTGTGATGGCTAATAGATTTGGATTCTTTGCGTTTTATTTTTCGATTCCTATATTTATAGTCTTGGTTTATCATTTTAAGAATATTTGGATTGAAAAAAAGGTGAAAAATGATATATGAAACATATGTGGTATCATTGGAAGATGAACTTTCACGAAGAAAGTCTATAGAGAAACAACTAAATAGGCTTGAGGTTAAATTTCACTTCATCGATGCAGTTGATCTCAGAAATGTCTCTCATGATATTGCAAAAACACATATTAAAGTTGATACGCTAAGTTCGATAAAAAGAGCAATGACGAAAGGTGAAGTCGGTTGTGCTCTTAGTCATCTAGAATGCTATAGGAATTTTATTTTTTCAAGTGATTCTGACTGGGCATGGATTATTGAAGATGATGCAAATATAGATAGACTGAATTCCCAAAATATTGCTGACCTAATTACATCAGTGGATTGTTTAGATGTTGATGTACTTATCTTGGGTTATTCAAAATTATCTAAAGATAAAGAGTCCATTTTTTACAAAATGGAGCCTTTAAGTAAATTAACACAATCAGGCGATACATTAATTGGGTTGCCTTGGCGGAACTGGACTTGCGGCACAGTATCATATTTGATTAGGCGTTCTAGTGCTGAAAAAATGTTAGCTTATTTTGATGATGGTAGAGTCTCTACGGTGGCTGATGATTGGCTGTTTTTTAAAGAACAGGTAAAATTAAAAATTGCTCATTGTCGGCCATTACTTGTTTTTGAGGATTTTTTGACTTTTCGAAGCTCTTTGGAAACTGAAAGAGCTGCCGTATCAAGAAAAAAATTTAATTTTCTTGATACAATACGAATTCTAAGAGGTTGTTTCAGAAAAATATTAATGAAGTTAATTCGATGAAAATATTATTTATAATTACTGGCCTTGGTATGGGAGGGGCTGAACGCCAAGTATGTGACTTGGCAGATGATCTCGCAGCCCAAGGACATCAAGTAGTGCTTGTTTCATTAACGGGAAAGTCAGTTACTCACCCTCTATCGAGAGCAGTAAAGTTAATTGAGCTAGGGATGGCTAAAACACCATTTGGATTTATCAAGGCCTATCAATCAGTCCGCCGTTTGATAAATGAGTTCAAGCCTAATGTTGTGCACAGCCATATGGTGCATGCAAATATTTTTGCTCGTTTATTGCGATTGACAACTGGCATTCCAAGATTAGTTTGTACAGCCCATAGCACGAATGAAGGAGGGAAGGAAAGAATACTTGCTTATCGATTGACAGATCGCTTATGTGATATAAGCACTAATGTTAGTCAAGAGGCCGTTGATGCATTCGTTCAACAAGGCGCGGTTCCTGTTGGACGAATGATTGCAATACACAATGGTATTAATACTGAACATTTTCGATATAATTCCATTAGCCGTGAGCGGCTGCGTGCGGAGTTGGGCCTCGCTGATCATATCCCCCTGTTGCTGGCTGTGGGCCGCTTCACTGCTGCAAAAGATTATCCTAATTTGCTCACAGCATTTGCTTCTCTGCCTCCTGTGTATGGGGCTGCACAACTAGCCATTATTGGCATTGGAGACGGTGAAGATAATCTTAAGGCAAGAGTGATCTCACAAGGCTTAAGTAGCCGAGTTCATTTTCTTGGTTTACGACGAGATGTAAATGAGTGGATGAGTGTGGCAGATCTCTTTGTACTCTCTTCTGCATGGGAGGGGTTTGGGCTAGTCGTCGCCGAAGCAATGGCATGTGAGCGAGTTGTAGTAGCAACGGATTGTGGTGGAGTAAAAGAAGTTGTTGGAGATGCCGGATTTTTAGTACAACCAAAAGATAGTGAGAAATTAGCATCTGCAATGAGCGACGCACTAGCACTTTCCTTGGACACACGTACCCATCTTGGAAGCTTGGCCAGAAAACGTATCGAAGATAATTATTCATTATCCTCGGTATGTGAACGCTGGCTTAGAATATATAATGGTGATTACAACGTGTTTTAATGAATTAACTCTGGGCGAGAATGAAAATTGAAAATTATGTATATCGTCAACTCGTCATCTTTTTTCTGTTCTCATTTTCTTACATTAGCAGAAAAAGTTTCTGAGCTAGGCCACACTGTTTATGTGATCGCTGGAGATGAGCTTAAAAAAGATGCCATTGAAAAAAGGGGTTTCTTCTTTATTTACATCCCGTTATCTCGAAGTGGAGTAAATCCATTTAGTGAGCTTTCATTTATTATTAAGCTACGAGCTAAAATACGAAATTTTAGTCCTGATATTATTCATTGTTTTACGGTGAAACCAATAGTATATACAGGGTTGGTAATTAAGTCTCTTAAAATGCATACATTATCTACAGTATGTAACTCGGTTACTGGTTTAGGTTCTGCCTATTTGTCAAAAAAAATATCTGGTCGTATCATTTGGTCATTAGTAAAACAGTTATATAAAATTGCATTGTCATCTTCCAACTCATCAGCCGTTTTTGAAAACGAAGATGATAGGCTTCTATTTGTAAGCCAAGGTATAGTCGATGCCAATAAAGTTTATCTTGTTAATGGTGCAGGTATAGATACTAATGTGTTTTTACCATCTAATATAAAATCGGAACGTACTACGGTAGTTTTGGTTGCTCGGTTGCTTAAAGATAAGGGTATTGCTGAGTATATCGAGGCAGGCAAAAAATTATACGAAAGGAAGGTAGATGTCTGCTTGCAATTAGTCGGAGATATCGATGCTGGAAACATATCATCCATGTCGGTGCAGGATATCCAAAACGCTCACAATGTTGGTTATATTCAGTGGTTAGGCCCACGCTCAGATATTGCTAAAATATATAGTCATGCTCATATAGCCTGTCTACCCTCCTACCGAGAAGGGTTACCTAAGTCATTAATAGAAGCAACATCTTGTGGTTTGCCTATTATTACGACAAATGTACCTGGTTGTCGGCAAATGGTTATTAATGGTGAAAATGGCCTTCTTGTTGAGGCTAAGTCTGGTAGTGCTATTTCTGAGGCAATTACATATTTACTTACCAAACCAGAATTAATGAGTCGTATGGCGTTATATAGCCGTAAAATTGCAATAGAAAAATTTGATCATAAGCATATTGTAAATACATTCTTTAAAATATATAAGTTAAATTAAAATGAAAAATAAAATTATATTAACCGGAGCATCAGGGTTTGTTGGTCGCCACATAAAAAACACCATATCTAGAGAAAAATTAATCTTGATCGGGCGTCGTAACCTAGATGAAGAATATGCATTTTTTTTATCTGATTTAGATGGAGATTCACAGTATGGCGACATCATGAAAGATGTCTCCTGTATAATTCATTGTGCTGCAAGAGCGCATGTCATGAATGAAGGAAATGATAATCCATACTGCCTGTATCATAAAATTAATGTTGATGGGACATTGAATTTAGCTAGACAGGCTGCTGTCAATGGTGTTAAGCGGTTTATCTATATCAGTTCTATTAAGGTAAATGGAGAATCAACGAGAGTTAATTCTCCATTTACTGAAAGAAATATTCCTGCACCAGAGGATGCTTATGGGATTTCCAAACTCGCTGCAGAAAATAGTTTACGTGAGTTATCTATTGAAACAAATATGGAGGTTGTCATCATTCGGCCTCCTCTGGTATATGGGCCTGGTGTGAAAGCTAATTTTGCAGCAATGCTGAATTTGGCATCAAAGAATTTACCTCTTCCTCTTGGGGCTATCAACAACAAGCGTAGTATGGTTGCTCTGGATAACTTAGTTGATTTGATAGTAACTTGTATTGATCATCCTAAAGCCGCAAATAAAACCTTCTTGGTTAGTGATGATCATGATGTTTCAACAACTGAATTATTGGAAATGATGGCTCGCGCAGTGGGCAAGACGCCACGACTATTGCCGGTACCGATGGAATGGTTAAGGCTCGCTGGAAAATTGATTGGAAAGCAGGCAGTTATCGAGCGTTTATGTGGTAATTTACAAGTAGATATATCTTACACAAAAGAGATATTAGGTTGGCAACCACCAATATCAATGGAAGAAGGCATAAAACGCTGTTTTACTGAGGATCAATTATGTTGATTAGATTTTTGGATTTCATAGCAGCTCTATTTGGTTTGCTACTGCTTTGGCCAATTTTACTTATTGTTATCGTTCTAGGTGTGTTTGATACAGGATCGCCAATTTTTGTACAAACGCGAGTTGGTAAAAATAAAAAACCTTTCAAGCTAATCAAGTTTCGTACCATGTCGGTCAATACTCAGTCTGTGGCGAGCCACTTGGCGAGCACAAGTTCCATCACCAAGTTAGGTGTCTTTTTACGCAAAACTAAAATTGATGAACTTCCACAACTGATCAATGTTCTTAAAGGTGAAATGAGTTTGGTTGGGCCGCGGCCTAATCTCTTTAATCAGGAGGAGCTGATCAAAGAGCGTGATGCCTTAGGAGTTTATGAGGTGTTACCCGGGATTACTGGCTTGGCACAGGTACAAAATATCGATATGTCGACCCCTGCGTTGCTTGCCCAAACAGATCGGCAGATGATCGATACCCTCAATTTAACTAGCTACGTTCGTTATATCATCATGACGGTAACTGGTAGCGGTGCGGGCGATGCGGTTGGATTGAAATAATATTATACCTAGTTGCTTCACCTTATTTTACTTACCGCTATTAACGAGATGGTGCCATTATGTTGACCTCTTTCTTGGCTATCCCCCGTGTTTATAAACGGGGGATTAGTGTCTGTGCTGATCTGCTATTGCTAACTGTGGCATTCTGGGGTGGTTATTGGGTGCGGCTGGATGCCAATATTCCATTGCAGAGTGCACTGCACTGGCAAATGCTGGCGTTGTTACTACCGATAACCATCGTAATTTTTATGCGGTTAGGGCTGTATCGCGCAGTATTACGCTATGTCGGTTTCAAGGTGTTGTGGACGGTGTCACTCGGTGTTCTCCTCTCCACCATGTCTTTGGTCATGCTGGCGTTTTTTATGGAAGTTCCACTTCCCAGAACGGTTTCGGTTATCTATTTTGCATTTTCAGTGTTGCTGATCGGTGGTGTGCGACTGTTTTTCCGGGCGCTGGTACAGCGTAGTGGTCAGCAACGTGTTGCGGTGCTGATTTACGGTGCTGGTTCTTCTGGGCGCCAGTTGCAACTTGCGTTGAATCAAGGGCAGGAGTACCTGCCTGTGGCGTTTGTTGACGATGACTCCGCATTGGTTAAGACCGTGATTCAGGGGGTGAACGTTTACAGTACTGACGCTATCGAGGCGTTGATTGAGCGCTTTGATATTAAAAAAATCTTGCTGGCTATGCCGAGTGCGTCGCGTAGTGTCAGGCAAGCGGTGATCAATCGACTGGAGCAGTGTCCATGTGAGGTTCTCTCTATTCCTGGTATGGCAGATCTGGTTGAGGGGAATGCTCATATCGATGAGCTTAAAGAGGTCAGTATTGAGGATTTGTTGGGGCGTGATGCTGTTGCACCGATCCCTGAACTGATCAATGCCAATATATCTGGCAAACGGGTGATGGTGACGGGAGCGGGTGGTTCCATCGGCTCTGAATTATGTCGCCAGATAATCCGTTGCAAACCTGCGCGACTGGTGTTGTTTGAGCTTTCTGAATATGGCCTATATGCCATTGATAAAGAGCTGCAAGAAATCAGCCGGCAAGAAGGGTTGCTGGTTGAGATAGTGCCATTGTTGGGGTCGGTGCAGCGGCAACATCGCTTGCAAGCGGTTATGAGTACCTTTCAAATTCAGACGGTTTACCATGCAGCTGCTTACAAGCATGTCCCCTTGGTTGAATACAACGTGGTAGAGGGGGTGCGCAATAATGTTTTTGGCACTCTTTATTGTGCACAGGCGGCTATCAGGGCCAAGGTTGAAACCTTTGTGTTGATTTCGACTGATAAGGCGGTGCGTCCCACTAATACTATGGGTACCACCAAACGATTAGCCGAACTGGTGCTGCAATCGTTGGCTGCTGCACAGCAGCAAACCCGTTTTTGCATGGTGCGTTTTGGTAATGTTCTGGGCTCGTCTGGTTCTGTTGTGCCACTGTTTCGCAAGCAGATTCGGGATGGTGGCCCCTTGACCTTGACTCACCCTGACATCATTCGTTATTTCATGACCATTCCTGAAGCGTCACAGCTGGTGATCCAGGCTGGCGCCATGGGGCAGGGGGGGGATGTGTTTGTGTTGGACATGGGGGAGCCGGTCAAAATCATCGATTTGGCGCACCGGATGATCCGTTTGAGTGGCCTGAAGCTCAAGAGCGACAAATACCCCACTGGTGATATCGAGGTTAAGATCACCGGCTTGCGCCCTGGTGAGAAGCTGTTTGAAGAGCTGCTAATTGGCGAGCAGGTTGAGGGTACGGCCCACCCCCGGATTATGAAAGCCTCTGAGTTAATGCTGCCTTGGCCACAACTACGGGTGTTTTTGGCCGAGCTTGATAGCGCGTGTTTCCGCTTTGATCATGAACAGATCCGTAGCCTGCTGTTAAGTATGCCGACCGGTTTTAATCCCACTGACGGGATCTGTGATCTGGTGTGGCAGGCAAAAAACACTTTGCCGTATGAACCGTGCCTGAGTGTGGTTGAGGACATTGATTTTCTTAATTCAGAGAGTCATCAGCCAATGCATTAAGCGACTTGTCTTATGGCATGCCCCGTGATCTCCTGTGAATGGTGGCCAGATGATGGACAGAAGGACGACATGTCCATCATCAATGGCCAGTATTGGTCGATAGTATCCTCTGCTCTCATCACGGAAAATGGCCTGTCAGGGGGCACTTCCAACCATGTTTGGTCAGTTGACCTCATAGAGATTCTCGCCCAGATATGTTGAAACTTCTCGTTACCGGTGGCGCAGGCTTTATCGGCTCTGCTGTTGTGCGCCATATCATCCGTGATACCCAGGATGCCGTTGTCAACCTCGATAAACTCACCTATGCCGGCAATCTGGAATCCCTGGCCGATGTATCGACAAGCGAGCGTTATGCGTTTGAGCTGGTGGATATCTGCAACCGTGCCGAGCTGGATCGGGTGTTTGCCCTGCACAATCCTGATGCTGTGATGCATCTGGCCGCCGAGAGCCACGTTGACCGCTCCATCACAGGGCCGGCTGACTTTATCGAAACAAATATCGTCGGCACCTATATGTTGCTGGAAGCGGCACACGCTTACTGGAACGGTCTGGACGAGGTGCGCAAGGCGGCCTTCCGCTTCCACCATATCTCCACCGACGAGGTATATGGTGATCTGCCCCATCCGGATGAAGTCGCCGCCGGTGAGCCATTGCCGCTCTTTACTGAAACCACCCCCTACGCCCCCAGCAGCCCCTATTCGGCCTCCAAAGCCTCCAGTGACCATCTGGTGCGTGCCTGGCGCCGTACCTACGGCTTGCCGACCATCGTCACCAACTGTTCCAACAACTACGGTCCTTACCACTTCCCCGAGAAGCTGATCCCGCTGGTGATCCTCAACGCGCTGGATGGCAAACCGCTGCCTGTCTATGGCAAGGGTGACCAAATTCGTGATTGGCTTTATGTAGAAGATCACGCGCGCGCACTCTACAAGGTAGTGACCACGGGAGTAGTCGGAGAGACCTACAACATCGGCGGTCACAACGAGAAGCAGAATCTGGACGTGGTGCATACCGTGTGTGATCTGCTTGACGAGATGGTGCCCAAAGCGGGTTCTTACCGCGAGCCATTCACCTATGTGGCGGATCGTCCCGGCCACGATCGCCGCTATGCCATTGATGCCAGCAAGATGAGCGCCGAGTTGGATTGGCAACCGCAAGAAACTTTCGAATCTGGCATTCGCAAAACTGTGCAGTGGTATCTGGATAACCAGCAGTGGGTTAACAACGTCAAGAGCGGTGCCTACCAATCCTGGATTGAGCAGAATTACGGGGAGCGTACCTGATGCATATTTTGCTGTTTGGCAAAAACGGTCAGGTCGGCTGGGAGCTGCAGCGTGCACTCGCACCGCTGGGCCGCATCACTGCCGTTGATTTTGACTCCACCGACTATTGCGGTGATTTCAGTAATCCGGCAGGGGTGGCCGACACGGTACGTCTGGTCAAGCCGGACGTGATTGTCAATGCCGCGGCCCACACCGCAGTCGACAAGGCGGAGAGCGAGCGAGAGTTTGCCGAGCTGCTCAACGCAACCAGCGTGGCGGCGATAGCCAAAGAAGCGGAAGTATTGGGTGCCTGGTTGGTGCATTACTCCACCGACTATGTGTTCGATGGCAGCGGTGAGCGCCCTTGGGTGGAAACCGATGCGACCGCCCCGCTCAACGTCTACGGCGAAACCAAGCTTGCCGGGGAACAGGGGGCTGCTCTCTGCGCTCGTCACCTGATCTTCCGCACCAGCTGGGTCTACGCCGCCCGCGGCGCCAACTTTGCCAAGACCATGCTGCGTTTTGGCAAAGAGCGTAGCGAGATGTCAATCATCAATGACCAGTTCGGCGCCCCGACCGGAGCCGAGTTACTGGCCGATTGCACCGCCCATGCGATCCGCGTGGCGCAGCGCAAACCCGAGGTTGCAGGGCTGTATCATCTGATTGCCTCCGGTACCACCACCTGGTTTGACTACGCCCAGCTGGTGTTTGCCAAAGCCCGAGAGGCTGGGGTTGAATTGGCAGTCACGCAGCTCAATGCTGTGCCGACCAGCGCCTTCCCGACCCCGGCCAAACGACCCCATAACTCCCGCCTTGATACCAGTAAATTCCAGCGCACCTTCGAGCTGGTGCTGCCGGAGTGGACCGTCGGTGTGGAGCGGATGTTGACCGAGATCCTCGGCAAGTAAATTACTGGCCAGGGATGTAGTGACTGCCTCCCTGGCTGGCAGGGATAAAACAGAAAAGTGTGGCCTCAAACCATAATGCCAGTCAGTTAAGCCTGACTGGCATTGTTTTTATTGGCTTTTTTCACACTATACCTCTGTGGCCTTGGCTTCACGC
>NZ_MQSY01000076.1:0-26255 GCF_001921245.1 Aeromonas sp. YN13HZO-058
CCGAAACCAATCAACAGGTTTCGGATTTTTACACATCAGCAGGATCGGTCAATGGATCCTTAACTGATCGGCATTAGGCACTTCGGGTGCCGGTTATGGGTCCATTTATTTGTATCTTCTGCTCAGGGGCGAGCGTTGCGCCCCTGCTGCAACATCTTGCCGATGGCCCGCACGCCGATGGGAATGACGGGGGCCAGCCAGCCCTCTTCCCCCTGGCGATCGCCGTGACCTCGCTTGAACAGCAACACCAGACGCACCACCTTCTCTTTCGGGCATCCCAGCCAGAGCGTCCAGTGCGACCCACGATGGTGCAACCAGAGACCGTAGAACCAGGTCATCCGGCTCCCTTTGACAAAACGGGTAATAGACGATTCCGCTGGCGCAGTCGCAGCCTCTGAATCCCATGGCGATCTTGATGCCATACCAGTCCTCCTTGACCGACAGGTCATGTTGCTTCGTCGGCCTGAACTGGCGTCAGGCCCGTCACGACTCTCTGCAACCACTACGAGTGGTCCCCTTTGCCCGACCAGGCTCGGGATCTCCCCACTCCCCCTTCATATCCCGTGAAGGTGTACTACCCGATTCTCGTTATTGCCGCCCCTCCCGTCACGGCGCATTGCGGTTGCCAGAGGGAGGCGCCAAGCCCTGTCTCGGCGACAGGGCACTGATCTGAGCATATATCTGAAATGGATGATTGGTAACCGATCGCACGGGACAAAATGCTGCCGCCGATGATCTGTTTGATATGACAGGGAAAGTGCGCCAGAAACAGCACGGCCTCCCGAAGGAGGCCGTGTGGCAAACGCAGTTGGCGGAGATAATTACATCCAGTCGGCGTTGCGGATCACCCCGACGGCCAGTCCCTCGATGGTGAGCTGCTGGCAGGAGAGATCCACCTCGATAGGGGCGAGCTCTTCGTTTTCCGGCAGCAGCCATACCTGACTGCCCTTGCGCTGGAAGCGCTTGACGGTGACATCCTCATCGAGACGGGCGACCACCACCTGACCGTTGCGCACCTCCTGGGTCTTGTGCACCGCCAGCAGGTCGCCATCCAGAATGCCGATGTTCTTCATGCTCATCCCCTGCACCCGCAGCAGAAAATCAGCGCGCGGATGAAACAGGGCGGGATCCACCTGATAGTGGCTCTCGATATGCTCCTGCGCCAGGATGGGTTCACCGGCGGCCACCTTGCCGATCAGCGGCAGGCCGCTCTCTTCCAGCACCTCTTCCTCTTCGAGCAACAGGCGAATACCGCGGGACGTGCCCGGCATGATCTCGATGACCCCTTTTTTGGCCAGGGCCTTCAGATGTTCTTCGGCCGCATTGGCCGACTTGAAACCAAGCTTCTGGGCAATCTCGGCACGAGTCGGCGGCATGCCGGTCTCGCTCATGTTCACCTTGATCAGCTCCAGCACTTCGGCCTGGCGGGGGGTAAGGGGTTTCATAGCATTGGCACCTGTCTTTTTATACAGCACACTGGCAGTATATACAGTGCAGTGGCCAAGGCAAGGCGCAGCTGACATTTGTCGCAACCAACCCCTCATTTACTGCTGTTTTGATCCTGCGCAGCCGACTCATCGTACCTCTCGGCGACAAGGGGCTGTCGATTTGCTATGCTCACGCCGCATTTTTTTGGAGAGCAGACGCACATGTCCCTAGGACAGAAGATTTCCAGAGCCATCTTGCAATGGCCGGTCAGCGGCTTGGTCAATCACAAGAGCCTGCCGGAAAATCCCATCACAGAACTCAATCTGGATCCGGCCAGACCCATCGTCTATGCCCTGAAAACCAGTTCGATCACCGACCTGATGACCCTGCAGCAGTGCTGCGAGGATCTCGGTCTGCCCGGCCCCTTCACGCCGCTGGAACTTAACGGCCAGCTGCTGCCGCGCTATGTCTGTCTGGATCGTCCGCCTCCCCTGTTTGGCAAACGCAGCAAGCCGCTGCCCTTCCTGCAGGAGTTCCACCAGTTGCTGGATCTGCACAAGCAGGATCCCGAACTGGATATCCAGGTGGTGCCCGTCACCCTGTTCTGGGGCCGCGCTCCGGGTCGGGAAGGGGAAGAAGCCTCCGGCCTCAACATCATCAGCAGTCTGGCGCCAAACCGGCTGAAGAAGGCGCTGATCGTGATCCTCAAGGGTCGCGAGAATCTGGTGCGCTTCTCGCCGCCGCTCTCCCTGCGTCATATGGCCGACAAGCACGGCACCGACGAGGCCATCGCCCACAAGCTGGCGCGAGTGGCCCGTACCCACTTCAGCCGTCAGCAGCTGGCCGCCACCGGCCCGAAACTGCCGAACCGCAACCTGCTGTTCAAGCAGCTGCTCGACTCCGCGGTGATCCAGCAGGCGATTGAAGAGGAGGCCCAGCGCGAGGGCATCAGCCTCGAGAAGGCGCAAAAGCGCGCCCATGGCTACATGGACGAGATCGCCTCCAACTTCTCCTACCGGCTGATCCGCCTGGGTGAGAGCTTCCTCGGCTGGCTGTGGAACAAGCTCTACCGCGGTTTGTCGGTCAATGGCGCCGAGAAGGTACGCCAGCTGGCGCAGGAAGGGCACGAGATCGTCTACGTCCCCTGCCATCGCAGCCACATGGACTACCTGCTGCTCTCCTACGTCATCTACCACCAGGGGATGGTGCCGCCCCATATCGCGGCGGGCATCAACCTCAACTTCTGGCCGGCGGGCCCGATCTTCCGCCACGGTGGCGCCTTCTTCATTCGCCGTACCTTCAAGGGCAACCCGCTCTACAGCACGGTATTTCGTGAGTACCTCAACCTGCTGTTTGCCAAGGGTTACTCGGTGGAGTTCTTCACCGAGGGTGGCCGCTCCCGTACCGGTCGCCTGCTGCCACCCAAGACCGGCATGCTAGCGATGACCCTGCAGGCGATGATGCGCGGGCTGGATAGGCCGGTCACTCTGGTGCCGGTCTATCTGGGCTACGAGCACGTGATGGAGGTGAACACCTACCACAACGAGCTCAAGGGCAGCCGCAAGGAGAAGGAGAGCTTCCTGCAGGTGCTTGGCATCCTGCGCAAGCTGCGCAACTACGGCCGTGGTTTCGTCAACTTCGGCGAGCCGCTGACCCTCAACAGCTACCTGAGCGAACATATCCCCGACTGGAAGAAACACATCGGGGAAGAGGAGCGTCCGGAGTGGATGGCGGGCACCGTCAACGATCTGGCCGAACTGCTGATGACTCGCATCAACGATGCGGCCGCCGTCAACGGCCTGACCCTGAGCGCGCTGGCGCTGCTGGCCGCCGAGCGCCACGCCCTGACCCGTGACGAGTTGCAGGCCCAGCTCAACACCTATCTGGATCTGCTCAAGGCGGTGCCTTACAGCCCGCAGAGCACCATTCCGGATGAGGATGCTAGGACCCTGCTGGATCAGGCGATGGAGCTCAACAAGTTCGAGGTGAGCGAAGACAAGCTGGGGCAGATCATCAGTCTGGACCGCTATCAGGCGATCCTGCTGACCTACTACCGCAACAACATCCTCCACCTGTTCGCCATCCCCTCTCTGGTGGCGGCCTTAATCGAACGGTGCGAGGGGATCTCCCGCAGCGAGATCATGGCCCGCTGCATCGACATCTATCCGCTGCTCAAAACCGAGCTGTTCCTGCGTTATGAAGAGGACGAGTTGCCGGCGCTGGTCGACAGCCTGCTCGATGCCCTGCAGACCCAGCAGCTGATCGAGACCCGTGATGGCGGCTACTGGGTCAATCCGGCCAACCAGATGCGACTGCTGCTGCTGGCGGAGAGCATTCAGGAGACCCTGCAACGCTACGCCATCGTGCTGACCCGGGTGCTGGCCCAGCCTCATATCGAGGCGGAGCAGCTGGAAGCGGACGGTCTGATGATGGCAGAGCGCCTCGGCACCCTGCACGGCATCAACGCCCCCGAGTTCTTCGACCAGAAGCTGTTCAGCACCCTGATCCACACCTTGCGCAAGGAGGGTTACCTCTCCCCCGAGTGCAAACCGGATCTCGGCCGCTTCCAGGCGCTGGCCGACAACATAGTGCCGCTGTTGAGCAACAAGATCCGCCGTACCATTCAGGCGGGCAACCAGCTCTAATCTGCAACGCAAACAAAGAAGGCCGCATCATGCGGCCTTCTTTTTTATCAGGATTTGTGCGGGATAAGTCACGCCAGCAGTGTGTAGCCGAGTGCCAGACCGGCAAACAACAGCCCCCCAACACGCGACCCTCTTTTTTATTCAGCGTGACTCAGTACGTTATCATGCCAGCAGGTAGTCGAGCACCAGACCGGCAAACACCAGCGCCCCCACATAGTTGTTGTTGAGAAACGCCTGGAAGCAGGCTTCCCGTTGCCGCTCGCGAATGAGCCGCTGCTGATAGACAAACAGCACCGCCGCCCCCAGCAATCCCCAGTAATACCAGCCCCCCAGCGCCATCAGATGGCCCACCGCCAGCAACAGCAGCAGTGCCGAGAGTTGCAGCGCGCCGATGATCCGCTTGTCGTAGCGGCCAAACAGGATGGCGCTGGATTTGAGGCCGAGCTTGAGGTCGTCATCCCGATCCACCATGGCGTACTGGGTATCGTAAGCCACCGTCCAGAGCAGGTTGGCGAAGAAGAGCAGCCAGGCCACCAGCGGCAGGGCATCCGCCTGCGCCGCATAGGCCATCGGGATCGACCAGGAGAAGGCCATCCCGAGCACCAGCTGGGGGTTGGAGATAAAGCGCTTCATGAAGGGGTAACTCACCGCCAGCAGCAGGCCGACAAACGACAGGCCGATGGTGAGCGGATTCATGGTCAGCACCAGACCAAACGAGATAAGCGCCAACACGAAGAAGAGCGCCAGCACCTCCCACGGTTTGACTCTGCCCGTGGGCAAGGGCCGGCCAGCGGTGCGTTTGACGTGGCCATCGAAGTTGCGATCCGCATAGTCGTTGATCACGCACCCGGCCGAGCGCATCAGAAAGACCCCGACCACAAACACGGTCAGCACCCAGAGATTGGGCAGGCCACCGGCGGCCAGCCAGAGCGCCCACAGGGTCGGCCACAACAGCAGCAGAGTGCCTATCGGTTTATCGACGCGGGCCAACTGCATGTAGGCCAGTCCCCGCTCCTTGGTTAACAGATTCACTCCAGCTCCTTGTCACAGACGAGAGAGGGCAGAAACAGCTCGTGCACCAGCAGTGGCCACTGCCCCAGAAACAGACGGGAACGACGCCCCCAGACAGTGGCGGCCGGGCAACGGGGATTGGCGGCGATATCGAAACGGGCCAGCTGCAGGTGATCGCGACGGGCAGGCTCATGGCCAAATACCCGCTCACCCAGCGGCTGCTCACCCAGCTCGGCGATGCCGCTCCCTTGCAGCGCGCCATCGGCAAACAGGGTCCAGCCCAGCACGGCGGGCCCCTGATCCCCATGCAGGATCACCTCGCGGCAGGTACCAACCGGCGAGGCCGAATCCACCAGCCACTGCTCATCGGCAGTGAGGGCGACCGGGTGATTGCCCAGCCACTCCACCGAAAAGTGACGATTGTGCTGACGCAGCCGCCGGGTCATGGAGCCGGGCTCCAGCAGCCAGGGGCGCAAGCTGGCGGGCAATTCGCAACATTCGGGGGCCAGCCACCCGCTTAACGGCGTGAGGGGAACAGTCAACTCGGACTTCACAGCTTCACCATCCAGAGATTTCCGTGTTCAGGTTAAAATCCGGTTTATTATCCGTAAATCAATAGCGAAATGTAAGAACATCCGTGCTTGACGGCCCCGATGGCAACATCAAAAATGGGTTATCTCTTGCTGATGAGCCATCTATATGAAGATCTTCAAAATTCTGCTGGTGTTGTTACTGAGCTGTGGTGCGCTGCATGTGCAGGCCTCATCCGAAGAAGAGCCGCCCGCAGAGGGAGAAGACGCCGCCGCAGCCGCCAAGCCGGGCTTCTCCTACCACGCACTCGATCCCGACATCATCACCAACTATCTGAGCGATGGCAAAACCCTCGGCTATATCCGGGTCACAGTGGAGCTGATGGCGGAGAACGAGGCCGATCTCAAGCTGCTGGAGCAGCATGACCCGCTGATCCGCGATACCATCATCCGCCTGATGGGCAGCAAGAGCGCCGAGCAGATTAAATCCCTGGTCAGCCGCGAAGAGTTGCGCAAGGAGTGCGAGACCAAGGTCAACGAGCTGCTGGTGAAAGAGACCGGCAAGAAAGCGGTGCGCGAGCTCATCTTCACCAAGTTCCTCTACCAGTAATCCCTCCCGAAACAGTCGCTTATTGGCATATCGGCCAATAAGCGAGCTTTGCGGTTTATTCGAAATGAAAATCGATTACAATACAGCCGTCGAGTCGTAGAGGTAGTCGTTATGGGCAGCAAAACCCTGTGTGAATGGCGCCGTCACGAGATCCCCACCGATCTCAAGGCGTTGCGCAAGATAGTCCGCAAACCCAAGTTTGTTTGCGGCAAGTGCGCCCGCAGCGCCAATGACAAGGGTTACCTCTGCCAGCCACTGCGCTTGAAAGAGGAGTAGCCCCTCCCTGTCAGGGCATTATTGATCGGTCCACCCCTGACGCCCCTGCTCGAACAGCCTGCGCGCCTGGATATCATTCGGGCAAACGCCGCGATACTCCTCGCCGGAACGGCCAGCCAGATAGAGATGCTCGGGGCGGCAATACCATGCCAACCCCTTCTGGCGTCCCTGCTCCCACAGTTCGGTATCCACCTTTTTGCCGCACTGGCCCTGATGGAACTCGACCCGCTCGGCGGTGAAGCCCAGCTTGCCATCCGCCTCCCCGACCTCGCTCCACACCTTCTCGCAGGGGTCATCGTTGGAGACACAGCCACCCAGCAGGGCAGCCAACAATATGATGGTGAGTCGCATAATCATCCTTGAGTGTCATTTGGGCAGTTCATTCTACCCAGCGGCCCGGCCCTGACCAAGGGCCAACACTCAGCCGTGTGAGCGCGGCAAAAAAATCAGGCGGGCTCAAAGCCCGCCTGTTCATTCATGCTGTGGTTCACTGGTCATCGAAAGGGTCATCATCCTGCCAGCTTTCATCTTCCCATTGATCCAGCTCTTCTTCCCAGGATTCCGGATCCCACTCGTCATCAGAGGAGTCGTAATCCGGCTTGTGTCCACCCATCTTCACTCTCCTTGGATAGTTCACCCGCACTCCAATTTTATCCGGAATTGTCGGGCTCGCCAGTCAGCAGGAGATCAAAGTTTGACCAGGGTGCGTCCGGCGATCTGGCCCAGCGTAATGGCCTCGGCGGCCGCCACTACCTGCTCCAGTCCAATCTCGGTGACCGCCTGTGCAAAGAAGCTGGCGGGCAGATCCCGCGCCAGCCGCTGCCACGCCAGTTGACGACGTTCAAATGGGCACATCACCGAATCGACCCCCTGCAGCCGCACGTTGCGCAGGATGAAGGGCATCACGCTGGTCGGCAGATCGAAGCCGCCCGCCAACCCACAGGCTGCCACGGCGCCGCCATAGTTCATCTGGGCCAGCAACTTGGCCAGCACCTGACTGCCAACGGTGTCGATGGCACCGGCCCACAGCTGCTTCTCCAGCGGCTTGGCGGGCACCAGCAGTTCGCTGCGCGGCACGATGCGGCTGGCGCCCAGCGCAGTCAGCATGGCGCCCTGCTCTTCGGGACGACCGGTCAGCGCCGCCACCTGATAGCCAAGGGCCGCCAGCAGAGCAACTGAGGTGGAGCCCACACCGCCTGCCGCGCCGGTGACCAGCACCTCGCCGCTTTCGGGGGTAATGCCCGCCTCTTCCAGCGCCAGCACGCAGAGCATGGCGGTGAGACCGGCGGTACCGATGCACATGGCCTGGAGCTCATCCAGCCCGGCGGGCAACGGTACCAGCCAGTCCCCCTTGACCCGCGCCTGTTCGGCCATGCCGCCCCAGTGCCCTTCACCCACGCCCCAACCGGTCAGCACCACCTTGTCACCGGGCTGATAGCGGCTGTCGGCAGACTCGAGCACGGTACCGGCGAAGTCGATGCCGGGCACCAGCGGCCACTGACGCACTATCTTGCCCTTGCCGGTGATGGCCAGCCCATCCTTGTAGTTGATCGAGCTGTAGGCGACCGCCACCCGCACTTCACCTTCCGGCAACTGGCTCTCGGTCAGTCGGGTCAGGGTTGGAACAGTCTTGCCGTCTTGGTTTTCCAGTAACAGAGCCTTGAACATGGTTGCCTCTTTGATGACGTGTGAAACGGGGATCAGCTGCTTTGGCGCTTTTGCAGTTGAAAATCGAGGGCCAGCGCGGTGCCCATCACGGGCTCCCCGGCCAGTTGGCGCAGGATCAGCTCGGCGGCCTCCTGCCCCATTTTTCGATAGGGGATCCTGACCGAGGTAAGGGTCGGATAACAGGCGCGCGCCACATCCAGATCGTCAAATCCGGCGATGGCGAGTTTGCCCGGCACATTCAAATGGCGACGCTGGCACTCGAACAGCACCCCGGCCGCCAGCTCGTCGTTGACGCAGATAAGTGCATCGAGCTCGGGCCAGCGCAGCAGAAATTCTCCCAGCATGGTGGCGCCGGTGCTGAAGCTGGGCCGCTCCGAGGTGTTGATGATGGCATCGGGGGAGAGGTAGTTGTCGAGCAGTGCCTTCTGCCAGCCCTGCATCCGCTGTTGCAGCATCCACTGCTCCTGACGGGCACAGAGAAAACCGATGTTGCGGTAGCCCCGCTCGATGAGGTGGCGGGTGAGCTGATAACCGGCATCGAAGTTGGAGACTCCCACATTCATGTCGATGGGGCTGCGCGCCATGGCGCCGACTTCCACCACCGGCAGGCGGGAGGCTTTCAGGCGGGTACGGATCGTCTCGCCGGGATCGCCACCAAACAGCACCACCGCAGCCGGATTGTGTTGCAGAAAGCTGGTCAGCAGGCGCTCTTCCTGCTGTTTCAGATGCTGGGCGTCCCCCAGCATGATCTGGTAACCCTCGCCCTGCAGGGTCTGTTGCAGGCCAGCGATCATCTCGCCACAGCCCGCTTCAGCCAGACTGGGGACGATCACCACGATGGTCTGGGAGGTGGCAGAGGCCAGCGCCCCGGCGGCCCGATTGGGGATGTAGCCGAGCTCTTCCACCGCGGCGTCGATGCGCTCGCGCATCTTGTCGGAGACCATCTCCGGCGTGCGCAGGGCACGGGAGACCGTCATGGCCCCCACGCCGGCCAACTGGGCCACATCGTTGAGGGTCACCCGACCCGTGCTACGGCGCTTCTTTGCTTCTGACATCCATCCCATCCTCGACTTGCGGCTGCCCACTTTAAGGCAAAAGTGCGGCACTGACTATTTGCTCAGGGCCGATTCTACCCTCTTTCCCGAATCACGGGGGCAAGATGACTCCCGTTAATGGATGAAGTGATAGCGCTATCACAGTTTCATGTTAGCGCTATCTGATAGCGCTAACTTTCGCGATCAGCCTCACAGTTTCACCACAGCAAGATCGATAGATTGGCCCCATCTTAACTAGCCGGATCACCACCATGCTGACTCAACTGCTGACCGAGGATGTCATCCGCATCGAACCCGCCGCCCGCGACTGGCAACACGCCATCGAGCTGGCCACGGCGCCCCTGCTGGCCAATGGCACCATCGAGCCCTCCTACGTGGCGGCGCTGTTTCGCTCCCACGAGGAGCTCGGCCCCTACTACGTCTTGGGCCCCGGTCTGGCGATGCCCCACGCTCGCCCCGAGGATGGCGTCAACCGGCTGGGTTTGGGTCTGACCGTCATCAAGCAGGGGGTCAACTTCGATTCCGAGGGCAACGACCCGATCCAGCTGCTGATCACCCTGGCTGCCAGCGACAGCAACTCCCACGTGGAGACCATCGCCCAGCTGGCCGAGCTGTTTATGAATGAAGAGGACGTGGCGGCCATCATCGCGGCCGACACCAAAGACGACATCCTGCGCATTCTGGCGCGCTACTGATCTGCGCCAAGGCGCACCTGACAGAGGAAGAGACAATGAAAATTCTGGTTGTATGCGGTCACGGTCTGGGCACCAGCCTGATGATGGAAATGAGCATCAAGAGCATCCTGAAAGAGCTGGCGGTCACCGCCGAAGTGGATCACCGCGATCTGGCCTCGGCCGGTAGCGAAACCGCCGAGATCTTTATCGCCACCCGCGACATCGCCGAGCAGCTGCAATCCATGGGCGTCAATGGCCGACTGGTGAGCCTCGCCAACATGGTCGACAAGGTCGCGATGAAAGAGCAGCTCTCCACCGCCCTGCGCGAACTGGGCGCCCTCTAAGAATCCTCCATGCGGCCTGCGGGCCGCATCTTCCATTGCCAGGAGCTGACCATGGAATTTTTCAATTTTCTGATGTTTGACGTGCTGTCCGAGCCCGCCGTGCTGGTCGGCCTGATCGCGCTTATCGGCCTGATTGCCCAGAAGAAACCGGTGACTGAGTGCATCAAGGGCACGGTCAAAACCATCATGGGTTTCGTCATTTTGGGGGCCGGTGCCACCCTGGTGATCAACTCGCTGGGTGACTTCGCCGTCATCTTCCAGCACGCCTTCGGCATCAAGGGCGTTGTGCCCAACAACGAAGCCATCGTCTCCATCGCCCAGACTTCGTTTGGCAAGGAGATGGCGATGATCATGTTCTTCGCCATGCTGGTGAATATCCTGATCGCCCGTCTGACCCCGTGGAAATTCATCTTCCTGACCGGTCACCACACCCTGTTCATGTCGATGATGGTGGCCGTAATCCTCTCTGCCGGTGGCATGAGCGGCGTGCCGCTGATCGCGGTGGGCAGTCTGGTAGTTGGCGTCGCCATGGTCTTCTTCCCGGCCATCGCTCACCCTTTCATGAAGCAGATCACCGGCTCCGACGACGTGGCGCTGGGTCACTTCTCTACCTGCTCCTACGTGCTTTCTGCCCTGATCGGTGCCAAGTTCGGCAACAAAGCCCACAGCTGCGAAGATGTGCAGGTGCCCAAGAGCTTGCTGTTCCTGCGCGACACCCCGGTGGCCATCTCCTTCACCATGGGCATCATCTTCCTGGTGACCGCCGCCTTCGCTGGCCCCGAGTTTGTCTCCAGCGTCGCCAAGGGCAAGCACTGGTTCATGTTCTCCCTGATGCAATCCATCACCTTCGCGGCAGGCGTCTACGTCATTCTGCAGGGTGTGCGGATGGTCATCGCCGAGATCGTACCGGCCTTCAAGGGGATCTCCGACAAGCTGGTACCGAATGCCAAACCGGCGCTCGACTGCCCCATCGTCTTCCCTTACGCCCCCAACGCCGTGCTGATCGGCTTCCTGTCGAGCTTTGCCGCCGGTCTGGTGGGGATGGCGCTGCTCTACGCCATGGGTCTGACCGTCATCATCCCGGGCGTGGTACCGCACTTCTTCGTCGGTGCCGCCGCCGGGGTATTCGGCAACGCCACTGGTGGCCGTCGCGGTGCCATTCTGGGCGCCTTCGCCAACGGCCTGCTGCTGCTCACCATTCTGCCGGTGTTCCTGCTGCCGGTACTTGGCGACCTCGGCTTCGCCAACACCACCTTCAGCGACTCCGACTTCGGGGTGCTGGGCATCCTGCTGGGGCTGATCGTCCGCTAATCCCGGCAACCGCCAACAACAAAACGGAGCGCATTGCGCTCCGTTTTTTTATGGTCGGCCATCGATGATGGATGGCGGGCGGTATGAAAGGCTGAAACTCAGTCGTTTTCCAGCGCGGCGAGGCAGTGAGATAGGGTGCGGGCCAGCGCCCCCTGATTGCGCAGCACCACGGCGCGGGCCTGCTCGCCCATCTCGCGGCGGGCGCTCCCGTCAGCAAACAGCTGGCTCACCCGCTCGCCCAGCTCGGCGGCATCGGCCACGATGGCAGCGCCCCCCTGAGCCACCAGCTGGCGGGTGATGTCGCTGAAGTTGAAGTAGGCAGGGCCGGTCAGGCAGGGCTTGCCGAGCGCCGCCGGTTCCAGCAGGTTGTGACCGCCGATCTTCACCAGACTGCCACCGACGAAAGCCACATCGGCCGCCGCCAGCATCAGCGGCAGCTCGCCCATGGTATCGCCGAGATAGACCTTATCCTCGGCACTCACCGCAGCGCCATCAGTGCGCCGCACACAGCCATAAGGGGCGCACAGCTCGGCCACCCGATCGAACCGCTCGGGGTGGCGCGGCACCAGAATAAGCAGCGCATCGGGATGGTGTTTGAGCAGCAGATCGAAGGCGGCCAGCACCTGCTCGTCCTCACCCTGATGGGTGCTGGCGGCGATCCAGACCGGACGATCGGCGCCCAACTGCTGACGCAAGGCGCGCCCCTTGGCCTGCACCTCGTCACCAAACTGGATATCAAACTTGATAGAGCCGGTCACCGCCAGTCGCTCGCGGCCGATGCCGAGACGGGCGAAACGGTCGGCATCGTCCTGATGCTGGCAGAGCAGATGGGTCAGCGGCCGGCTCAGGGCGTCGAAGGCACCGTGGAAGCGGGCGTAACGCTGGCAGGATCGCTCGGAGAGGCGGGCGTTGATGATGGTCACCGGCAGGTGGCGCGCCTCGCAGGCAGCCAGCCAGTTTGGCCACAGCTCGGTCTCCATCACCCAGAGCGCGCGCGGCTTGAAGGTATCGAGAAAGGCCGCGACGGCCCAGGGGTAGTCGAGCGGCGCGTAGCGATGCACCACCAGATCCCCCAGCTTGGCGGCCTGCTCGGCGCCGGTGCGGGTGGTGGTGGTGAGCAGGATCGGCAGATCGGGCCGCTCTGCTTTCAGGGCACGAATGAGCGGCGTGATGGCCAGCGTCTCCCCCACGCTCACCGCATGGATCCACAGCGGTGCATCCTGTCCAGTGGCAGGCAGTCGCCCGAGATGCTCGGCCCAGCGCTCGCCAAAGCCGGGCTTGCCCTTCTTCGGCTTGTAGAGGGCCAGCAGCGCCAGCGGCAATCCCAGGTGGATCAGCAGGTTGTAGAGCAGACGGTAGGGCATCTTACTGGCTCTGCTCCAGCTTCTTGCAGGCATCGACCACCTGCTCCGGCGGCAAGTCGATCAGGCACTTGAGATGACCGAACTTGCAGGTGCGCTTGAAGCAGGGGCGGCACTCGATGTCGGTGTGGACAATCTCGACCCGATCCGCCAGCGGCGGGGTATAGAGCGGCGAGGTGGAGCCATAGACGCCCACCAGCGGCCGGTTGAGGGCGGCGGCGATGTGCATCAGGCCGGAGTCGTTGGAGATGACCCGGCTGGCCAGCGCCATCAGATCGATCGCCTCGTGCAGGCTGGTCTTGCCCGCCAGCACATGGCAGTTGGGACGTGTCAGCAGATTGACCCTATCCCGGATGGTGTTGCCGACCGGCACATCCTTGTTGGAGCCGAAGATCCACACCTGCCACCCTTCGTCCAGATGCTGTTGGGCCACCACGGCGTAGTGCCCCTCCGGCCAGCGCTTGGCCGGGCCGAACTCGGCACCGGGGCAGAGCACCAGCACCGGACGGGCGCGATCCAGCCCCAGCCGCTCCAGCGCCTTGCTCTGGTTGATCAGATCGACGTGGAGCGCCGGATGCGGAATGGTCGGAATATCGGCCCGGCTCCTCATCTGCTCCTTGGGATAGGCGAGCGCCAGATAGCCCTCCACCATCAGCGGGAAGGCGGACTTGTTGCTGCGCAGGTCATTGAGCAGGCCGTAGCGGCTCTCGCCCTTCCAGCCGGTACGCACCGGAATGCGGGCAAACCAGGGGATCAGCGCCGACTTCATGGAGTTGGGCTGGACGATGGCCTGATCGTACTGCTCGGCCGCCAGCTGCTTGCCGAGGCGGCGGCGCGCCACCAGCTTGAAGTCACCGTGGCCAAGGGGCATGGTGATCGCCTTGTCCACCTCCGGCATCCGCTCCAGCAGGGCGCAACACCAGGCGGGAGCCATCACGTGCAGTTCGCACTCCGGATGGTTGACCTTGATCGCCTTGTAGAGGCTCTGGGACATCACCATATCGCCGACCCAGGAGGGGCCGATCACCAATATTTTCATCACGCGTCTTCTCTCGGGACTGGCCCGGCTGTTAATCATCACTGGGCGAGATTATGCCCCAAGAATGACTGGATAAATAACAGAAGATCCTTGGCAATCGCCTCTGCCGTCTCATTTTCCCGGTGACGCTCTTCTTCCAACTGGACGAGATTACGCGCCACATGCAATGGTCGGATAAATAACAGCAGATCCTTGCCAGGCACCTCTGCCGTCTCATTTTTCCACAGGTCTTCTGAAGAGACGCAACGCCAGCCGGGCAGGCAAACAGCTGGCAGAAACGGGCAATGGCGGCTCTCTCTTTGACCCGTTTTTCCGTTAGAATGGCCCATCAATACGCATTCGACCCGCCAGCCGGGTAATAACCGTGAGCCCACATTCGTGAAAAAACCGACTCTGGCTGCCGTTCTGATCGTCAAGAATGAAGCCGACAACCTGCGCAAGTGCCTCGCCTCCCTCGACGGACTGGTGGACGAGATCGTCATTCTGGACTCCGGCAGTCAGGACGAGACCCCGGCCATTGCCGCCGAATTTGGCGCCCGCTTCTTCGTCAACGCCAAGTGGCCGGGCTTTGGCAAACAGCGCCGACTGGCCCAGTCCCATGTGCAATCCGACTGGGTGCTGTGGCTGGACGCCGACGAGCGGCTCACCCCCGAGCTGAAAACCGCCATCGCCAACGTGATGGCCAATCCGGCCAGCGATACCATCTACTCGATCCCGCGCCTCTCCTGGGTGTTTGGCCGCTTTATCCGCCACAGCGGCTGGTATCCGGATCGTGTGCTGCGCCTCTATCCCAAGGCGCTCACCAGCTACAACGAGGCGCTGGTACACGAGAAGGTGGAAGTGCGGGCCAACATGAAGATCGTCAATATTCATGGCGACCTGCTCCACTTCACCTATCGGGATCTGGAGCACTATCTGGTGAAATCCGCCGGTTATGCCCGTGCCTGGGCCGATCAGCGCACCGCCCGCGGCAAGAAGGGCTCCCTCAGTCAGGGGCTGATCCACGCCGTCGGCTGCTTCCTCAAGATGTACCTGCTCAAAGCGGGCTTCCTCGATGGCAAGCAGGGGCTGCTGCTGGCGATCCTCTCCGCCCACTCCACCTTCGTCAAATACGCCGACCTCTGGGTGCGCCAACAGCCGCAGCAGCCGGAATAACCGTCATACGAAACAGGGCCCCGCGGGGCCCTGTTTGCATTGCTGCATACCTTACTTGCGCCAGAACGGCGCCGCCCAGCGGGCCATCACCGGTACCATGGTCTTGGGATCGAGCTGGCTCATATCCTCAGGATGGTCGCTATCCTCCGGCGGGCTGAAGGCGAGGTGACGCCCTTCGCTATTGAGGGGCTTCCAGCGCAGCGGGGTGGCGGAGCGGCGCATCGGGAAGAAACCGATGGTCGGCACATCGAGTGCACCGGCGATATGGAGCGGCCCGGTACTGCCCGCCACGAACAGGGCAGCATTGGCCAGCACCTGACAGAACATCGGCAGGCCATCGCTGGAGCGGTAGATCCAGCCGTTACCGCCGTGGGCCAGCAGCTCGGCCGCCAGCTGTTCAGCCATCTTCTCCTCGCCCGGACCTGCGGTCAGCACACACTGCAACTCGGGGCAGGCCTGATTGAGCTTGATGATGATGCGGGCATACTGCTCGATGGAGAGGTTGTTGGCCGAACCGCCGCTACCGGCATGCACCATCAGCCAGGGGCGGCTGGCATCGAGCTTGAGCTTGAGCGCCAGCTGCTCACGTACCTGCCGCAGGGTCTCGTCATCGAACTGCAGGAAGGGGGTCTTGGGCTCCACCACGGCCACCTGCTGATCGGCCAGGAAGCGGCGGATCAGCTCCAGGTTGTACTCGGACTCCGGCTTCTGGGAGCGGGAGCGGCGCTGCACCAGTCGCTGGTTGTAGAGCACCTGCGCCAGCTTGGTCGCCGGGGCCAGCCGGTAAGGGATGTGTGCCTTCCACACCAGCATGGCGTTGCGGGAGTTGGAGAAGAGGCAGATGGACGCGTCGAACGCCGCCGCCTTGATCCGCGCCAGCAGCGCTCGCTGTTGCTCCTTGTCGGCCCGCACGCCCGGATCGATGATCACCTCGTCAATCCAGGGGCAGAGCCGGGCCAGCGGCGCTGTGTAGGCCGGAACCAGGGCAGTCACATGACACTCCATGGAGCCTTTGAGCATGGCGAAACTCGGCCACGCCAGCATGAAGTCACCAATCTTGTCATTGCGAACGACCAGAATACGTTTCATAAAAAATCCCTTTGCTCCCTGTCACCAATGCAAGGAGGCTTGATGCGCGATGGCGTATTCTTGCCTGATGCACTGCTATTCTCAAGCGACGACCTTATAATGCGACCAAATTTCCAGGTTGCAGGACCGCAAAGATGACTACCAGGGTAATTTATCCCGGGACTTTTGATCCCGTTACCAATGGCCACGCCGATCTGATCGGCCGGGCCGCCAAGCTGTTTGACGAGGTGGTGGTCGGGGTCGCCAACAGCCCGAGCAAGCGCCCGCTGTTCGATCTGGCAGAACGTGTCCAGCTTGTCCAGCAAGTGACCAGCCAGCTGCCCAACGTCAAGGTGGTAGGCTTCTCCGGCCTGCTGGTCGATTTCGCCAAAGAGCATCAGGCCAACGTGCTGATCCGCGGCCTGCGCGCCGTCTCCGACTTCGAGTACGAGTTCCAGCTGGCCAACATGAACCGCCGCCTGATGCCGGAGCTGGAGAGCGTCTTCCTCACCCCGGCGGAGGAGAACTCCTTTATCTCCTCCACTCTGGTGAAAGAGGTGGCGCTGCACGGTGGCGATATCCGCCAGTTTGTCGACCCCGTGGTGGCCCAAGCCATCGCCGCCAAGCAGAAAGGGTGATCCCCTTCCACACTCGCCATTCCCGACGGCAACAACGAACAAGGGCTACCCGCGGGTAGCCCTTGTTGTATCTGTCTCGTTATGGAGAGGTCAGCCTGCTTGCCGGTTACTGACGGGCAAACTGCCCGCTCATCTCCTTCACCAGCAGATCGAGCCACTCGTAGCGGCGCCGGTACATGGCCCGCTTCTTGGCGGCGATCTCCTCCAGCGGCTTGCGCGGCTGGGCTTGCAGGGCGACGAAGTTGGCGTCCACATCCCGGGCGTCGAACTCCTGCCACAGTTCGTCATAATCGGCCTGCAAATTGGCTTTCTGCTTGCTGCTGTAGCGCTTGGCCTGAAACACGTGGGCCCGCTTGCGCACCGCCAGCACCTCTGCCGCCCCCATGGTCTGCGCCAGTTGCAGTACCAGTTGCACCAGCAGGGATTTGGGCCGCAGGCCGTGCCCCTCTTTGGTCAGCTCGCGTACCCGCGCCTGGGCATTGTCGACCGCTGGCTCCGGCCCCTGCATGGAGCCGATCATCAGCATCAAACGATCCGCACTGCCCGCCAGCGAGAAGGCACAACTGTAGAGGCGCTGCCCTTCGGGGTTGACGATGGAGAGCGCCAGCTCGGCCTCGCGGCGGAAGGTGCCATCGTGGCGCAGCAGAATGCGGCAGCCGCTCTGGGGATAGTGCCCAAGTTCGATCCCCTCGCCCAGATAGAGCGGGTCGATCAGTTGCGGGTAGTATTCGAGCAGCAACCGGTAGTGATTTTCCAGCATCTCGGCCCGTTGACGGGCGCTGGCACAGGCGAAGCGATAGGGGCGCATCGGCTTGTCGAGCAGCTCAGGATAGACCGCTGGCAGCGCCTTGAGCGAGTCGCACTGAAACAGGCTGAAGACCCGGCTCAGCGACTTGCGGTAGAGCAGGCTGCGCAACACGAACTTGCCACGGTTGAAGGTCTTGCGCTCACACCCCTCCGGATAGAGGAAGCGGGCCATTTTTTTGGCGCAATAGCGCTCCTGCCGGGACAAATACTCCCAGTTTATTGATTTAACAGTCATTTTTAGTTCTCAAACCGCCTGAACGGACGAGATACTAGTGACCGCTGTGCAAATCTTCAACAGCGTGGAAATACGCTGTTACAACTTCCCCCGGATCGGGGCAAAAAGTGCGCTCAGCGCTGGCAATGGCTGCAAAAAACCGTGGTGCGCTGCCCCATTCTGATCTCGCTCAGCAGGGTGTGACAGTGGAAACAGGGCTGGCCGCCCCGGCCGTAGACCTGCAACTGCTGCACGAAATAGCCCGGCTTGCCATCGGCACTGGTGAAATCCTTGAGGGTAGTGCCGCCCTGACGGATCGCCTCTGCCAGTACCCGTTTTATCTCGACCACCAGAGTACCCAGTCGTTCGGCACTGATATTACCCGCCGCCCGCTTGGGGTGAATACCGGCGGCATAGAGCGCCTCGTTGGCATAGATGTTGCCCACCCCGACCACCACCTGATTGTCCATCAGGAACTGCTTGATGGCGGTGCTGCGCCCCTTGGCACGCCCGCGCAGGTAATCGCCATTGAAGGCATCGGTGAGTGGCTCCGGTCCCAGCTTGGCGAGCAGTGCGTGAGCTTCGGCCGGTTCACGGGTCCACAGCAGGGCGCCGAAACGGCGTGGATCGTTGAGCCGCAGCAGCTTGCCGTTCTCCAGCTCGATATCCACGTGGTCGTGCTTCTCGGTCGGAGTGCCGATATCCAGCACCCGCAGGCTGCCGGACATCCCCAGATGGAGGATGGCGGTGCCGAAATCGGTCTCCAGCAGCAGGTATTTGGCACGGCGACGCACCCGATGGATGGTGAGGTCCACCAGCTCCTGAATTTCACCGGGGATCGGCCAGCGCAGGCGGCCATCCCGCACCACCACGCGCGTCACCTTGATGCCGGTGAGCCAGGGGGAGATCCCCTGACGGCTGACTTCAACTTCTGGCAATTCAGGCATGGGCACCTCGCAAGGAAAAGGAACTCAGGGGGCAGGACGCAGCAGATCGCGATACTGCTCGGCAGTGAGGGCGAGCCAGAGACCGGACGGCAGCTGGGCGCCATATTGGCCGCTGTTCTGATAGAGGCCGATCTCGACCGGATCGCTCTGGCCAGCAATCCACACCTTGATGGCCACCGGGGTGCCGCGCACCGCCTCGCCGGGGGGCAGCAACCAGCCCTGCCAGCGCGCCAGACGGGCATCCAGCTGCGCCGTGTCGAGCCCCAGATCCGGCACGCTGCGCCAGCCCTGACCGATCCGCTCAATCTGCCAGCTCGGCCCTTGCCAAGTGAGCACTACGGCCGCATCCGGCAGCAAGGGGCGAGCCCGCTTGGCACTGTTCTCCTGCTGGGCAGTCTCCATACGATGCAACAGGGTGATCACGATCAGCACCGCTACGATGATCACGTTATTCCAGCCTTTGCGGCTCAATTTGAACATGGCAAGCCTCCCTTTGAACCGGCAGTGTACTGAATTCGGCGCATAAAAAAACCCGGCACGAAGCCGGGTTTTTGGGAATGCAGCATCAAGTAATTACTTGATTTTGCCTTCCTTGTAGATCACATGCTGACGAACAACGGGATCAAACTTTTTGATCTCCATTTTTTCGGGCATGGTGCGCTTGTTTTTGGTAGTGGTATAGAAGTGACCAGTACCGGCGCTGGAGTTCAGGCGAATTTTCTCGCGAATACCTTTAGCCATGATCTAATTCCTTATACCTTAACACCGCTGGCGCGCAGTTCAGCCAGAACCACTTCAACGCCACGCTTGTCGATGATACGCATGCCTTTTGCGGATACGCGCAGGCTTACGAAGCGTTTTTCACTCTCAACCCAGAAACGGTGAGTGTGCAGGTTCGGCAGGAAACGACGCTTGGTGGCGTTGTTAGCGTGCGAACGGTTGTTACCAACTGCCGGGCGCTTGCCGGTTACTTGGCATACTCTAGACATGTCAGTCTCTCCAAATCTTACTTCATTGCTCGAGCAAATATCTGCCCCGCTGGCCTTCGATTGCGGGGCAAACAGAAGGCGGCATTTTATACAGCATCCGTGATCAAAGATCAACTAATACGGTGCCAGAGCACAGTCATAACCAACCGCGCTCGGCAAAAGAAACCGTGATGCCGTCACCGATCACCAAGTGATCCAGCACTCTGATATCGATCAGGGCCAAGGCGGCCGTGATCCGATCCGTGATCTGGCGGTCGGCCCTACTGGGCTCGGCGACGCCGGACGGGTGATTATGCGCCAGAATCACCGCGGCTGCATTATGTTTGAGCGCGATCTGCACGATTTCTCTTGGCCAGACGCTTGCCGAATCGATGGTGCCGAAAAAAAGCTCAACAAATTGAATGACTCTGTGCTGATTATCGAGCAACAGCAGGGCAAACACCTCCCTCGGCCGATCCCGCAGCTGAGCCTGCAGATAGTCCCTGGTCAGCTGGGGCGAGGTGAGCGCATCCCCCCGTTGCAACTGCTCGGCCAGGTGGCGTCTGGCCATCTCCAGCACCGCCTGTAGCTGGGCATATTTGGCCGGACCAAGGCCGTGCGCCTCGCAAAATGCCTGTTGATCCGCCCCCAGCAAGCTGCGCAAAGAGCCGAATTGATTCAACAGCTTGCGTGAGAGATCCACCGCACTCAGGCCATTAACGCCGGTGCGCAGAAAAATGGCGAGCAGCTCGGCATCGGAGAGCGCAGCGGGGCCCTGACGCAGCAGCTTCTCTCTGGGTCGTTCATCTTCCGGCCACTCTTTGATGCTCATTTGCCTCTCCCTCATCCCTGTTGAGAAAAAACATAGCAAAAAATTGCGCGCGCCCGACCACACCCCTTGATGCCAACCCCTGTCGTCATCCATTGCCTGTGGTATCTTAGCCGACCAGTCAGAATGAGCCGGATAGAGAAACAGCAGATGAGATTGGCCGATAAACGCATCCTGTTGGGTGTCAGTGGCGGGATCGCCGCCTACAAGAGTGCCGAGCTGGTACGCCGCCTGAAAGATCAGGGCGCCGAAGTGCGGGTGGTGATGACCCGCTCCGCCAAGGAGTTCATCACCCCGCTGACCCTGCAGGCGGTCTCCGGTCATCCGGTGGCCTACAGCCTGCTGGATCCCTCTGCTGAAGCGGGTATGGGCCATATCGAGCTGGCCAAGTGGGCCGATCTGGTGCTGATCGCCCCCGCCAGCGCCAACCTGATGGCACGGATGGCTGCCGGCATGGCCGATGAGCTGCTGACCACCCTATGTCTGGCCACCCCGGCACCCATCGCGCTGGCACCTGCCATGAACCAGCAGATGTATCTCAACGCGGCGACACAGGCCAACCTCAAGACCCTGGCCAGCCGCGGCATTCTGCTGTGGGGACCGGATGCCGGCAGCCAGGCCTGTGGCGATGTGGGCCCGGGCCGGATGCTGGATCCCCTCGAACTGGTGGATCGCTGCTGTCAGCAACTGGCCGCCGAGCCCTTGCTGGCAGGCGTCAAACTGCTGCTCACCGCAGGGCCAACCCGCGAGGCGCTGGATCCGGTGCGCTACATCAGCAATCACAGCTCCGGCAAGATGGGCTACGCCATCGCTCGCGCTGCCCGTGAAGCAGGCGCAGAGGTGACGCTGGTGAGCGGCCCGGTGACGCTGGCCACCCCGGCGGGCGTTACCCGTGTCGATGTGGAAAGCGCCGAGCAGATGCATCAGGCGGTAATGAGCCGGGTTGGCGAGTGCGACCTCTTCATCGGCTGTGCGGCGGTGGCCGACTATCGCCCCGAGCAGGTGGCCAGCCAGAAGATCAAGAAGACTGGCGATAACGACCAGATGGTAGTGAAGCTGGTGAAGAATCCCGACATCATCGCGGCCGTCGGCGCCCTTTCAGACAAACCCTTCACCGTCGGATTTGCCGCCGAAACCGTGGATGTGGAACAATACGCCCTCGACAAGTTGCAGCGTAAGCGGCTGGACATGATCGCCGCCAACGATGTGTCCCGCGAAGGGCAAGGCTTCAACGCCGATGACAACGCCCTGACCGTGTTCTGGCAAGGGGGTCAGGCCCCGCTGCCGCTGGCCGACAAGCTGACGCTGGCCCGTCACCTGATCGCCCTGATTGCGCGCCACTACCGGCGCTGAGCGTCCCGATAGCGCAAGACTCACGGCGCCCCGCCTTGCCAAGAGGGGTGCCAACACAAGATCCAACTGAACAAGCGATTCATGACAACACAAATTGAACTGAAGATTCTGGATGCCCGTATCGGTACCGAGTACCCGCTGCCCGCCTACGCCACACCGGGCTCTGCCGGTATGGATCTGCGCGCACTACTGGATGCGCCAATCACCCTGGCCCCGGGTGATACCACCCTGGTGCCGACCGGTCTGGCCATTCACATCCAGGATCCGGCTCTGTGTGCCACCATCCTGCCCCGCTCCGGCCTCGGCCATAAGCACGGCATCGTGCTGGGCAATCTGGTCGGTCTGATCGATTCCGATTACCAGGGTCAGCTGATGGTCTCGGTCTGGAACCGCGGCAAAGATGAGTTCACCATGCAACCCGGCGAGCGCATCGCCCAGCTGGTGATCATGCCGGTGGTTCAGGCCAGCTTCCAACTGGTCGATGAGTTCAATCAGAGCGAACGGGGTGAAGGCGGTTTTGGTTCTTCTGGTCGCCAATAACAGACCACACCAGCCCGATGGGCGGTGCTTAATAATAGAATCAAGCCATTGTTTTTTTAGGGGAATCCATGGCAAGCAGTAATCAGAAACAGAGTCGGCGCGATCAGATCCTGCAAGCGCTCGCCCATATGCTGGAAACCAGTCCGGGTCAGCGCATCACCACGGCCCGTCTGGCGGCCGAGGTCGGCGTCTCTGAAGCAGCCCTCTATCGACATTTTCCCAGCAAGGCGCGGATGTTCGAGGGGCTGATCGACTTTATCGAGGATTCCCTGCTGTCACGGGTCAATCTGATCATGGCGGAAGAGAAGGACACCATGGCGCGCTGCCACCACATCCTTCAGCTGCTGCTGGTGTTTGCCGAGCGCAATCCCGGCATCACCCGCATCCTCAACGGCGACGCCCTGCTGGGTGAACACGATCGACTGCGGGATCGCATCAGCATCCTGTTCGACAAGCTGGAGACCCAGATCAAGCAGGTGCTGCGCGAGAAGCGGCTGCGCGAGGGTCAGGGCTTCCAGCTCGACGAGACCATGCTGGCCAATCTGCTGCTGGCCTACACCGAAGGTCGCATCAGTCAGTTTGTGCGCTCCGAGTTCAAGCTCAAGCCGACCGCCGGATTCGAAGATCAGTGGCAATTTATCCGCAGTCAGCTGCTGCAGAGCTGATCGGAAGCGCTTTTCAGCGAGCATGAAGAAGGGAGGCCTTGGCCTCCCTTCTTTTTTGTGTCAGTTTTTTATGGCAGAAAAGAAGTACCAGATGCGACCCGGACTGTCGCGCTGCGGTGTTAGATTCATCCACCATAAACCTTTTAGAACCTGACAGGACATCCTATGGAACCCGAAATCATTACCGAAGCGCAGACCTGGCTGGTCAATAATCAGGGACTGCTGATCGAATACGGCGTCAATATCGCTGCGGCCCTGCTGACCCTGCTGGTCGGTTATATCGCCGCCAACCTCCTCAGCGGTGGCGTGGTCAAGGTGATGCAGGCCCGCAAGCTGGACACCACAGTCACCCACTTCGTCGGCAGCATCCTCAAGTACGCCATTCTGGTATTCGTGGTGATCGCCGCGCTGGGCCGGGTCGGCGTGCAGACCGCCTCCTTCGTCGCCATTATCGGTGCCGCCGGTCTGGCCATCGGTCTGGCGCTGCAGGGCTCGCTCTCCAACTTCGCCGCCGGTTTCCTGCTGATCATCTTCCGCCCCATCAAGGCGGGCGAGTTTATCGAAGTGGCGGGCACCAACGGTGTAGTACAGTCCGTTCAGCTCTTTACCACCACCCTCACCTCCGGTGACAACAAGATGGTGGTAGTGCCGAACTCCGCCATTCTCAACGGTACCATCGTCAACTACTCGCGCATGGATACCCGCCGCGTCGACATGACCTTCGGCATCGGCTACGGCTCCGACCTGCGCAAGGCCAAGCAGATCCTCGAGCGTCTGGTGAATGAAGAACCGCGCATCCTCAAAGATCCGGCAGCCACCATCGCCGTCGCCGCGCTGGCCGACTCCTCGGTCAATATCGTGGTGCGCCCCTGGGTGAAAACCGCCGATTACTGGGGTGTCTGGTTCGACTTCCACGAAAAGGTAAAACTGACCTTTGATGCCGAAGGCGTCGAGATCCCCTTCCCGCAGATGGTGATGCATATGCAAAAACCGCAGGCGTGATCGCGGTTCTGCAGCAACCCACAATGCCAGCCTTCGGGCTGGCATTGTCGTTTCTGGCCCCAGCCCATGGCCATTTCGATGCATAACCACGCCAACCGGATGAAAACAATTTCAGGCCATCGGGGTGGCCCCAATCATGAGCAAGCGCAAGATCCGCCTTGCTTTCGTGACTCATAATCCCAATGTTCTGGTTGTATGCTCCCGACAGTGACCCATTGCGGTAAAAGACAATCGGTAAAAATCTGTTACACGGGCCGCCCGATCGGCTCGCTATAATGCTCGGATAATAAGGTTTGGCGGGACCTTGCCTGCAAGGTTCAAACACAACTTGGCATTTCAGGAATCCTATGAAAAATATCAATCCAACCCAAACCCAGGCCTGGCAGGCACTGGAAGCCCACTTTGCAGCAAACAAAGAGACCCGACTCAAGGATCTGTTCGCGCAGGACCCGAAGCGCTTTGACAAGTTTTCCCTCACCTTCGGCGGCGACATCCTGGTTGATTACTCAAAGAACCTGATCACCGAAGAAACCCTCAAGTTGCTGGTTGATCTGGCCAAAGAGACCGATCTTCGCAGCGCGATCGATGCCATGTTCAATGGCGACAAGATCAACATGACCGAAGGCCGCTCGGTACTGCACGTGGCCCTGCGCAACCGCTCCGACCGCCCCATCGAATGCGACGGCAAGGATGTGATGCCGGAAGTGAACGGCGTACTGGCCAAGATGAAAGGCTTCTGCGAGAAGATCATCTCCGGCGAGTGGAAAGGCTACACCGGCAAGGCGATCCAGCACGTGGTCAACATCGGTATCGGTGGCTCCGATCTGGGCCCGGTGATGATCACCGAGGCACTGCGCCCCTACAAAAACCACCTGCAGATGCACTTCGTCTCCAACGTCGATGGCACCCACATCGCCGAAACCCTGAAGAAGATCGATCCGGAAACCACCCTGTTCCTGGTGGCCTCCAAGACCTTCACCACCCAGGAGACCATGACCAACGCCCTGACTGCCCGCGACTGGTTCATCAACATCGCCGGTGACAAGGCCCACGTTGCCAAGCACTTCGCTGCGCTCTCTACCAACGGCAAGGCCGTGGCCGAGTTCGGCATCGACACCAACAACATGTTCGAGTTCTGGGACTGGGTTGGCGGACGCTACTCCTCCTGGTCTGCCATAGGCATGCCTATCGCCCTCTCCGTCGGTTTCGAAAACTTCGAAGCCCTGCTGCAAGGCGCCTTCGAGATGGACATGCACTTCGCCACTGCCTCCTATGAGCAGAACGTGCCGGTGCTGCTGGCGCTGATTGGCCTGTGGTACAACAACTTCTACGGTGCCGAGTCCGAAGCTATTCTGCCGTACGATCAGTACATGCACCGCTTCCCTGCCTACTTCCAGCAAGGCAACATGGAATCCAACGGCAAGTACGTGGATCGCAACGGCAAGCCGGTTGACTACCAGACCGGCCCCATCATCTGGGGTGAGCCGGGCACCAACGGCCAGCACGCCTTCTACCAGCTGATCCACCAGGGCACCAAGCTAATCCCCTGTGACTTCCTGGCTCCGGCCATCAGCCACAACCCGATCGGTGACCACCACCCGAAACTGCTGGCCAACTTCTTCGCCCAGACCGAGGCACTGGCCTTCGGCAAGAGCAAAGAACAGGTCGAAGCCGAGTTCCTGGCGGCTGGCAAAACCCTGGAGCAGGTCAAGGATCTGGTGCCGTTCAAGGTGTTTGAAGGCAACCGTCCGACCAACTCCATCCTGTTCAAGAGCCTGACCCCGAAAACCCTGGGCGCCCTGATCGCCATGTACGAGCACAAGATCTTCGTACAGGGCGCAATCTGGAACATCTTCAGCTTCGACCAGTGGGGCGTGGAGCTGGGCAAACAGCTGGCCAACAAGATCCTGCCGGAGCTCAACACCGATGCGGCTGTCACCAGCCACGACTGCTCCACCAACGGTCTGATCAACACCTGGAAAGCGTGGAAAGCCTGATTTATCCGGCCTTTCTGAATGCAAAAGCCCCGCTCGATAAGCGTAATGCCAGTCAGTTAAGCCTGACTGGCATTGTTTTTATTGGCTTTTTTCACACTATACCTCTGTGGCCTTGGCTTC
>NZ_MQSY01000026.1:0-28283 GCF_001921245.1 Aeromonas sp. YN13HZO-058
TGGTGACTCATGCTGAACCTTATCCCTGATGCCAAGTGGGACTCATGATCTCACATCAGGGACTTGTTCGCACCTTCCCTTACCGTTTGTATTTTAAAAGGTAAATTTCATTACTCGTACTTATCGATTTTAGAAGCCTTTTTATTTATCAGGAAGGGGGTTTAACTGTTTCAAAATCATTACAGATGACAGTTATTCACCAAATAACAGAAGGCTCTATACATAGTGGCATGGTTGACTAAATCTGGAGTTCGGTCACACCTCCAGGCTTATCATGTTGACTTCGCCAAAAAGCTATTTATGGCCATAACCCCCAGTTCCATTTTTATTCGTGCGGAGACATTTGCTGAGTGAATATGAATTTGGGGAGGGATGAAGTTATTTGTCATTACCTCATTTTCTATCCAGAGAATAACGTCGTATCCGGTTCCCCTATCATCATCACCGAGGTCATGATCAAGACTAATTTCAGTCACCATCTCTGTTTTTAGCCATGCAATCGCCTCGTCCGGCCAGAATACGCGAACCCACCCTACCGGAGTTTTTCTTTCATCGTCCAGATACAATTTCATGCCATTTTCTCCAGGAGCAGTTTCAATAAGTGAGCAATGCCGCGATTGGCCCCATCAACAATCAGCTCACCGGGAAACGGTAGTCTGGATGACAAACCAAGATCGGGATCGATGTAGTAGACACATGCGCCCGGGTTGATGTTTCGTAACAGGGAGGTCGCAGGCTCAACAAGCAAACTGGTGCCGACAACTACTACGGTATCAGCCTCGCAGAGCCAGCGACGAGCTTGTTGATACTCATAAACTTTTTCGCCAAACAGCACTATATCTGGGCGCAATTGTGAGCCAGTGAATGGGCAGCAATCACCGACCGCTACATCCTCATGCCAGGGCTGCCGATATTTTTGACTACGGAAACCTTTGGGGAACAAAAACTGGATTGAACCATGCAAATGAAGTACTCCACTGCTGCCGGCTCTCTCATGTAAGTCATCAATATTTTGGGTGATGACTCTAACAGTACATTGCTGCTGTAGCAGGGCCATCAAATAGTGCGCCTGTGAGGGGGCGGCTTCCAACATGGTTTGACGCCGTTGGTTGTGAAAAGCCAGGAAGCCAGCCAGATCCGTATTCATGCTGTTAACGTGGGAATAGCACCAGTTTTCATGATTACGCCAAATGCCCTTGCTTCTAAACGTGGGCACACCGCTTTCCGCTGACAAGCCCGCCCCGGTAAAGAAGATGATAGTGGGATGGTAGTGTTGGCCCCTGATCGCGGCTTGTGCTCGTTTTTCTCTGTGACGGCGCTGATGTCTTCGTGCTCGGGAAGATATTGGTTGCATACGACCACCTTTGGTAAGGAGCGACCAGCCCGCTCGATTGATTTGGTACTGAGCCAAGGGGATGGGGATCACACCTCATGGCTATGTTCCTACTCACCTCGTCGAGATAAGAATGAGGGGGTGCGGCAGTTACCAGCTGAGATCAAACAAGCTGTGACCAATGGATTTTATTGCGCTAGCTGATCCCGCGCTTTGTTTACTGATGGGCTCGCTATGCATGAAAAACCAGTAGCGATACTCCTGAGCAAAATGGTCACTTGCCTGCAAAACCGGTTCCCGGTAATCGCGTCTTATGCGCTCCGTTATGACCCGCTGCTCATCTAGATACAGCTCTTTGAGGCCAAAGCCATGTTGTCGGATACACCAGTCGACAACACACAATGCGGTTAACTGGTTGTATCGCCTAAACGGTCGGATTGAACTAATCAGATAAAACAGTTCAGCTCCTCTGGCAAAGATACATGGATAGGCTTCCGCCCTGGTTTGATTTTGCTGCACTCGCATGATGGTCCAGTCCAGGATTTGCAATATACCCTGGGTGGTTGTGGTGGGTTTTTGATCAATGGCACGACTGATGAAACGATGGATTTGAAGAACTTTTCTCGTTGGAATCATTGTTGCTACCTCACATGTTATTCGCCCCAAGACCACTCGTGTAAGGAAGATTTAGAAGCCTTAAGTTAATGCTGGGGGCGATTCTGTGATGGGGTGAAGCAACTTGCCCATAATGCAGATTTGAAGAGGATGGTGGAGATCAGATCACCGCCCCTCAATGAGTTCCCTCCAAGCAGCATCGATTTCCCCCCCTCAACACACCTCCCCTTGCGAATGTTACTCGGCGCCCATTAATTGCTCAGCGATTGGATATCATTTTGAAAAACTGATACTTAAGTAGCTACACTAGCCATTATCAACATGCAGGGACGTGTCACAAATGAGTTTGATTGGCTTGGTACTGGCGTTGATCGCCATCCTTGGCGGCAACATGATCGAGGGTGGTCACCCCAGTGCACTGCTCGATCTGCCCGCATTCCTTATCGTAATCGGCGGCACCATAGGTGCCGCGCTGACCCAGTTTCCTTTCTCCGTCGTCGGCAGCACCTTGAAGCGCTTCAAATGGCTGCTCTCCCCTCTCAAACTCGACATGCTGGAACAGGCCCAGTTGCTGGAGACCCTGGCAGGCAACGCCCGCCGCAGCGGTATGCTGGCGCTGGAAGGGATGATCGAGGAGATCAAGGATCCCTTCCTGAAGAAAGGGGTGCAGATGATGGTCGATGGCTACGAGAAGAACAAAATCCACGAGGTACTGGAGAACGAGATCGAATTTGAACAGGAAGATCTCGAACAGACAGTCAAATTCTATGAAGCCATGGGGGGCTACTGCCCGACCATGGGGATCGTCGGTGCGGTATTTGGCCTGATCCATGCCATGGGTCTGCTGGATGCCCCGGACAAGCTGGGTGGTGCCATCGCGGTGGCCTTTATCGCCACCATCTACGGGGTATCCGCCGCCAACCTGATCTTCTTGCCGTTCGGCAACCGCTACAAGGGATTTGCCCACCAGATCCGCCACTACAAGGAGATGACCCTGACCGGCATTCTCTGCATCGTGGATGGCGAGTCCCAAGCGCGCCTGCAAGTTACCCTCGAACCTTATCTGGGAGGCCATGGTGGCCAAAAAGAAAAAAGCTGAAGCGCCGGAGAACCACGAACGCTGGCTGGTCTCCTATGCCGACTTCATGACCCTGCTGTTTGCCCTGTTTGTGGTGCTCTACTCCTTTGCCATGGCCAAGCAGTCCGAAACCCGGGTGCTTATCCAGGGCTTTATCGAGTCACTGGGTAAAATCGGCCTCATCTCCCCTCCTGCCGGCTCACCCGTGATGCAGGGCGGTACCGGCATTCTTGAACCGGAATCGAAGACCACCCCCAGCAGCTCGGAAAAAGAGACCCTGCTGGATAAAGAGGCGCAACCCGCGGCATCTGACCCCTTCAACGAGACCATAGGTGCCTCGGAAAAACCGAGCGCCACCGAAGCCTGGCCCCACAAGACCAAGGAACAGGAGTGGGTGCAGGTGACCAAGCAGAAGCTGGAGCAGCAGCTCAAGGCCCAGATCGAATCCAAGGATCTGGAGGTCGAGCAGCTTGGCAGTCAGCTGGTGATCCGCATCGGCGAGAAGGCGCTGTTTCCCTCCGACTCGGCGTTCCTGCAACCCCAGTTCGTCCCGCTGGTCCACAAGATCTCCGGCATTCTGGCCAATATTCCGGGGCAGGTGGTGGTCACTGGTCATACCGACAACTCCCAGGCGCCGGTGGAGCTCTATCGCAACAACTGGGAGCTCTCGGTGCTGCGGGCCTCTTCCATCGTGCAGACCATGCTGGCCAACCCCCAGCTGGATGCCAGACGGGTCATTGCCCAGGGTGTTGCCGACACCCAGCCCCGTTTCGCCAATGACACCGCCGAACATCGCCAGGCGAACCGCCGGGTCGATATCACCCTCTCCCAAGGCAAGGCAGCAGAAGAGTCGCTGCAACTGCTCAAACCCTAACCACCCCGCTCCCGCCTCGCGCGGGAGTCTCTTTTAAAAACAAATAACTCAGTAATATCAACACCATAAGATCTTAATGATAATGATTGCCATTTATTGTCAAGTGGTCAGGCCTCTGCAATAATGCCGCCCCTCAGGCTCAAATAAAAACAATTATCATTATGAACAAACTGCTTCAGGCATGGCCGGCACTCCTGTGTGCCTCGGCTGGCGCGGCCGATCTTCCCCCTGTGGAGAAGGTGCGCAGCGACGACACCATCATTGTCACCGGGCAACGGGTACAACAGAAACTCTCCGATGTCTCCGGCTCCATCACCGTCATCACCCAGGAAGAGCTGGACCGTCAGGTCGCCAGCGAGCTGACCCATGTGTTTCGCAAGATCCCCGGCGTCTCGGTCACCGGCTCTGCCGGGCGACCGCAAAACATCAGCGTGCGCGGCATCGGGGGCAACCGCATCCTGCTGATCAAGGATGGTGTGCGCGTCAGTGACGGCTTTGGCGCCGACAACATCAATGACAAGGTGGGCCGCTTCAACTTCGATCTCGATGACATCAAGCAGATTGAGGTGGCCAAGGGGGCCGGTTCCTCCCTGCATGGCTCCGATGCCATCGGCGGCACCGTGGTGATGAATACCAAACAGCCGGAAGATTATCTGCAACAGCAGGATAGCTATCTGGCGGCCAAGACCCTCTACGGTGGCGACAGTAACAAGAAGAAGCTCAGCATGACCGGCGCGGCGCGGGCGCTGGAGAGCGAACATCTGTTACGCCTCTCCGGCTGGCGCGGCAACGAAACCGCCAACTTTGAGGAGAACCGCATTCCGGCAGATCTGGATGGCATGAGTGCCTCCACCAGCAGCCGCCTCCCCCTCAATGCCCATCACGCCCTGCGACTGGAGCTGGACTACTACGAGGATCACGCCAAACGCCTGATGGGCCCCAAGGCAGTGCCTCAACCCGATGGCAGCTGGAATGTGGTCGGCTTTCAGGAAAACAGTGATCAACGTACTCAGGGCGGCAAGTTCAGCTGGGAAGCCAACGATCTGGGCATGGTCGATACCCTCAACTGGAGCCTGTTTGGCAACCAGTCCCGCAACGAGGCCAACCAGCGCCAACTGCTGCGCAACGATGCCCTGAGCGGCTATCCCAGATATCGCAGCCAGCGCACCCTCTCCACCTTCGAGGAGCTGCGCCTTGGCAGTGAGCTGGAGTTGCAGAGCAAGCTGAGCACCGGCGCGCTGGATCACACCTTCAGCTACGGTGTGGAGCTGGAGCAGGCCAACCACGAGCGGCCAGTCAGCAATCTGACCCTGGAAGATGGCATCACCACCCAGGGACAGAAAGCCCCCTTCAGCAAGGCCGAAACCCGCCGCGATGGCATCTGGCTGAGCGATGTGATCGATCTGGGCAACTGGCAGTTTACCCCGACCCTGCGCTTTGACCGCCAGCGCCTGCGCGCACCGGACAGTAATCTGGCCGAGAACCACAGCGACCACATCTCCCCCAGTCTGGCGGCCAGTTACCGCTTCAACGAGACATGGCGCAGCTGGCTCAGCTATGCCAACGGCTTCCGCGCCCCCGCTTACGATCAGGTTTACGGCAACATTCCCCACTACTTTGCCATGCCGCCGTTCGAGATCATTGCCAACCCCAACCTCAAGGAGGAGACCAGCCACAGTCTGGAGTGGGGAGTGAATGGCCAAAGCGACAACTGGAGCGTCAAACCGGCCATTTTCTACAACCGCTACTACAACTTCATCGACTGGCGCCAGACCGGTTTCCGCCTCGATGACGGTGTCTTCCTGCGCCAGTATCGCAACGTCGCCAAAGCAGAAACCTGGGGCGCCGAGCTGGCCGCCAGCCTCTGGCTGAGCGACGAGTGGGAGCTTTCGACCAATCTGGCCTGGATGGATGGCAAGGATCACCGCGGCGAGCCACTGCGCACCCAGACACCGCTGGAAGGCAACACCACCCTGCGCTGGCAACAGCTCGACTGGGGGGTTGAGCTCAGTGGCAACTATGCCGCCGCCATGACCAGGGTGCCCCAGTGCGCCAGCGCCCAGACTGGCTACAGCGGCGCCTGCCAGAGCAGCGCAGGCTGGTTCAGCCTGGATCTCACCGGCGACTGGCAGATCACCGAGGCGCTCAAGGTCAATGCCACCATCGGCAACCTGCTCGATACCCGCTACGTCCGCTATCAGGATGTGGCCGGACTCCCGGCTGGCAGCGACACCTCCCTCTACAGCCAGAGCGGTCGCTACCTGTCCGCCAGCCTCAGCTACCGTTTCGTGGGGATGTGATGACGCATCATGCAATCATGGCGGCCCTCTTGGCCGCCCCGTTGGCGTGGGCGCAAGAGACCCTGCCACCGCCGATCCCGTCCCAATCACACCTGATTTCGGGCAATCCCGTACGCCAGGATCCCTACTTCTGGTTGCGGGACGAGAGCCGCAGCAACCCGCCCATTCTCGCCCTGCTCAAGCAGCAAAATCGCTGGAGCGAGCAGCAGCTCGCCGCGCAGCAGCCGCTGGAGGCGATCCTGCGCGCCGAGTTTGCCAACCATCCGGCGGGGGAACCCGTACCGGACAACTGGCTTGTGCGCGGCGATCAGGCATGGCAGCTGCGCCCGGACGGCTCCCTCTGGCAACGCCACGGGGGCAAGGTTCAGCAACGGCTTCCCGCCAGAGCGGGTGAGGGCTATTACGACGCGGGCAGCTGGGCCCTGAGCCCGGATAACCGCACGCTGGTCATCGCCGAAGACAGACGCGGCGATCTCGACTATCAGGTCACCCTGCTCGATCTCCAGAGCGGCAAGGCGCTGGCCAGCTTGCCGCAGCGCAGCGCCGATCTCGCCTGGTCACAAGATGGTCGCACCCTCTACACCATCGCCAACGAGCGCGACACCCTGCGCCCCTGGCAGCTGCGTGGCTGGAGGGATGGCCAGGAGCAGACTCTCTATGAGGAGCAGGATCCCGCCTGGCTGCTCAGCCTATATCGCACCACGGATGGCCAGCATCTGGTGTTGCAGGGCAACAACCACGACAGCTCGGAGCAGTACCTGCTCGACTCGGGCAAGCCGCAGCAGGTCAAACCCCGCCAGCGCGGGGTGGAATACTATCTGGACAGTCAATCCGGCTGGGTGATCAAGAGCAACCGGGAGGGGGCGTTTGCCCTCTACTCAGCCAGCACGCCGCTCGGTGAGTGGCAGCGCCTGTGGCCCGCCAAAGGGGAGGATCTCGGCGATCCCGAGAAGTGGCGACTGTTTGATCGCCATCTGGTGGTGCAGTTTCGCCAACAGGGGGAGGATTGGCTCGCCCTGCTCGATCGCAACGGCCATGAACGCCAGCGCCTGCCGCTGGCCAGTGGCGCCGGTACCGGCTGGCTGCAAGGAGAACATGACCCGGCCAGCGACCGCATTCTGGTGCGCAGTCAGGGCTTGAGTCAGCCCCCTGGCCAGCGCTGGCTGAATTTGAACAGCGGCCAGTGGATCAACGACCAGCCCACCGGTGACGACAAGGCATTGCCCTATCAGAGCGAGCGGCGCTGGGTCACCTCTGCCGATGGCACCCGGGTGCCCGTCTCGCTGGTGTGGCGCAAGGATCTGGCCCCCCGCGCCGTGCTGCTCTACGGCTATGGCGCCTATGGCACGCCAATGCGCCCCTACTACCAGAAAGAGCTGCTGAGCCTGCTGGATCGGGGCTTTGTCTACGCCATCGCCCATGTGCGCGGCGGCGGCATGCTGGGGGAGCAGTGGACCCGCGACGGACGGGGCATCCACAAGCAGAACGGCATCAGCGACTTTATCGCCGCAGGTAGCACCCTGCGCCACTGGTCGCCCGACTCAGCCCCTCTGCCCCTGTTCGCCATGGGGGGCAGCGCCGGTGGCACCTTGGTTGCTGCGGCCCTCAACCAGCAACCGACGATCTTTAGCGGCGCCGTGTTGCAGGTCCCCTTCGTCGATATGCTCGGCACCATGAGCGATCCCGCCCTCCCCTTGACCCGTCAGGAGTATCAGGAGTGGGGCAACCCGGCCAAGCCCGCAGAGTATCAGGCGATGCGCCGCATCAGCCCCTACGACAACCTGCACCGCGCCCCCTACCCGCCCCTGCTGGTCACTACCGCCCTGCACGACAGCCAGGTTCCCTACTGGGAGCCGGTCAAGTGGCTGGCTCGCCTGCGGGAGCACAGCACGGGCTCCGGCCCCTACCTGCTGCTGACCGAACTGGAGGGAGGCCACCGCGCCGGTGGTGGCGATCGGGCTCGTGAATTTGCCTTCTTGTTGCATCTGGCGGGGATCGACCAATGACCCTGCCACTGATTGGGAGTACCACTATGAAACCCCTGTTGCCCGCCCTCTTGCTGGGGCTGGCTGGCTTTGCCACTCAGGCCGCCGAACTGCGTTTTGTCGAACAGGACGCCCCGGCCGATCCCCGCCTCTGGCTCGAACAGCAGCTCGGCGTCACCCTGAGTGATGCTCCGGCCTATCAGCGCCAAGGCAAGCTGGGCCACTATCTGCACTATCGCCAGCAGCTCAATGGCGCACCGATCGCCGGTCTCATGGCCGCCGTCAGTCTCGATGAGCAGGGTCGCCCGTGGCGCCTTTATCACAATACCCGGCTGATGCAGCCACAGGCGACGCCATGTGACGACGCCAGCCGCGCCGGGGTGGATGCCTATACCGCCACGCTGGATGGCGCTGTGTGGCAATTCGCCGGCAGTGACGAAGCCCAGCCCTGGTACTGGCAGGATGGCGACACCCTGACCCCCGCCTGGCGCCTGCTGGCGGTGGAAAGCCAGCCGGGCAACAGCAAGAGCAGCCACTGGCAGCTGTTTGTCACTTGCGATGGCAGTGCCCTGCTGGGGCGCACGCTGCAAGAGGCCAGCACCCGCGCCGAAGCGGCCCCGCTGGCAGGGGAATCGGCCACGGTGCAAGCCCGCATCTTTGCCCTCGATCCCCGCACCCAGCTGAAAGATGGCAACCTGCTCTGGCGCCATGATCTGGAGCTGGACAACGGGGCCTATCGTACCGTACCGCTCACGGTACAAAAGGTGGATGACACCTACCTGCTGAGCGGCCCTCGCGCCCGGGTCGTGGATGGCACGGCGCCAGAAACAGCCCCCTTTAGCAGCCCTGATGCCGATGGCTTCCAGCTGGATCACCAGCAGCCCGCCTTCCTCGATATCAATGGCTACTACCATCTGGATCTGGCCCAGCGCCACGTGGAATCCCTGGGCTACCCGGCGCTGATGGGTGGCCCCCTGGCCATCGATACCGATGCCGGGGAGCAGGACAACTCACTCTATGATCCCTTCTTGCGCCGGTTGGAGATTGGCCGGGTCGGGGTGCCCGATGCGGAAGATCCCATGGTGATCTGGCACGAGTTTGGCCATGCGGTGCAGCACCATATTCTGCCCGACATGGGAGACGAGGGTGACTGGGGCGCCATCGGTGAGGGCTTTAGCGACTATCTGGCCGCCAGCTGGCGCCAGCGCAGTCCCGAGGCCCGCCAGTTCGAGCCCTTCATGGTCTTCAACTGGGATGCCAGAATAAGCGGCCGGACGCCCCGTCAGCTCGATGATCTGCGGGCGCGCTATCACCCAGGCTTCCTCTATCCGGCTCACCTCACCATCAACGGCAGCAACGGCGACCAGCTGTGGGGCACCCCGCTCTTCACCGCGCTGCGCCAGGCCGTTGAACAGTATGGCGAGGTCGCCCGTAACGAGTTCGATACCCTGCTGATTGAATCCCACTTCGGCCTCGGCCCGCAGGTGCGGATGCCCCAGCTGGCACGCGTCACCGTGGATACCGCCAACCGCCTCTATCCGGACCGCAGCTATGGCAAGCTGCTGGAGCAGGCCTTCCGCCACCACGCCCTGCTGCCCACTCCCATCGCGGCCCGCCTCGCCGATGACAGCTACCTGCTGCCCGGGGAGAAAAAGAGCCTCGCCATTGAACTAACCAACCAGAGCGGCCGCCCCCTGACCGTGGCCGACGCCAGCCTGCTGCCGATCAAGGGGATCATGGGTGACGGTCACTGGCAGGGAGAGCTCAACGCCGATGGCACCGCTCGCTGGACCCTGCCGCTGGAAGCGGCGAGCAACCTAACCTGTGGCGAGGCTGTCACCTTGCCGCTGCAGTTCCAGCTCACCCTGCCCAGTCCCACCGAGCGCCAGACCCGCCTTGACCTGCAACTGCCGATCGGTGAACCGCTCTGGCAGCGGGCCATCGGCCAGGGTGGCCAGATCAAGGATGCGGTGAGCGATGAACGGCACGGCCTGTCCCGCTTCACCCTCACCCTGCCCGAGAGCAGGGCCCGCATCGACAGCGGATTCGTGGTTGCCCTCGATCTGGAGCACAGCAAGCTGGAGCAGCTGGAGATCTGGCTCACCTCCCCTTACGGCACCCGGATCAGCTTGTGGAACAAGGGCTACGCCAGTCATACCCGGCTCAAGGGGGAGTTCCCCCGTGAACTGGTACCGTTCGAATCGCTGGATAAGCTGCACGGCGAACCGCTCGCTGGCCGCTGGCTGCTGGAGATCAACGACACCAGCGCCGGTGACACCGGTCAGTTGCGCAGCTGGCGTGTCGCCCAGCAAGTCGGCGCCCGCTGTGACAAGGATGAAGCCCTGCCCAACACCGGCATCATCCCCCTTGAGCAGGATGAAGGGGGTGGTGGCACAGCTTCCCCCCTGCTGCTGTTGCTGGCCCTGTGGCCACGTCTCTGGCGCCGGAGCAGCCCGCGCAGTTGAACCCTGTACCACGGGGGTCACCGCCCCCGTGAACCTGTGACCGAATCAAGGAATGTGAAGTGAAACCATCCGTACTGGTTATTGCAACCCTCTCAGCCCTGCTCAGCGCCTGTGGCGGCGGGGAAGATAACGCACCACTGGCGATCCCGGACTACCGGGTCGATGTCGCCCTGCCGACCGCCGGTACCCTGTGCGCCGATCTGGATCAGAACTGGCAATGTGATTCCGCCGACCCTGCCGTCAGCGGCGAAGGAGCGGTGGCCCTGGTCAGCCGTTCGGCCAACATCGTCAACTCGCCCCTGCTGTTCGTACCGCGGGGCGGAGGGCTGCTGCTGGCGCATCCGGCCGCCAAAGGGGAGCCACAACGGCTGCAACCGACCCTGCTCAGCACTCTGTGGCAGAGCCGTATTGCCGAAGGGGTGGCCGCCGACCGCGCACTGTCACTGCTGCTGGCCGATCTCGCACCGCTGCAACCGGGCAGCGATCGCGCAGCCCTCGCGGGTCTCGGCCAGTTTGATCAGGCGCTGCAGCAGGTGGCGATCAGCTTGCAGCAACAGGCCCGCACACGCCTTGCCAACGCCAAAGAGACCCAGTTGCTCACCACCAGCTATCGCGCCATCAGCCTGATGCTGGAGCAATTGGCTCAGGAGTGGCAGCGCAACGGCCAGTTTGCTGAAGAGACCCAAAGCGAGCTGCTGACCCTGCTGGTGCAGCAGCAGCCACGCAACCTGCTGACCGTCACCGGCGTCACCACCTTCAGCGATGGCAACGATCCGCTGCTGGAACAGGAACCCGATGACTATCCGGGACAAGATGCCAGCTGGAATCGCACTCGTCCGCAGCTTGCCTATCGCAAGCTCGATGATCGCGGTCAGTCGCTCCCCGACAACGCGCCGAGCTGGCAGTGCGTCAAGGATCTCAATACCGGTCTGGTGTGGGAGGTCAAATCGGATGATCCCTTGAGCCCGGCCTGGAAAAGCAGACCCTTTGCCTATGAGGATGAGCAACTCACAGCGACCGCAGGCGAGCAGCAAGAGGCCTACCAGCATATTCATAACAGGATCGAACAGCTCACCGCCGAAGGGGATCTGGTTGCCCTCGCTCGGGCACAGGCGCTGACCACCATGCTGACCACCCGCGCATATCAGCAGTGGCTCAATGGCGAGCAGCGCTGCGGTATCAGCCAGTGGCGGTTGCCCACCATGAGCGAGCTGATGTCACTGATGCACTACGGCAGCCTGGCCAAGGACCCGCTGGGTCAGCGCATCATCGTGGATACCCGTTACTTCCCGGATATCGCCCCCTCGGAAGATGGCTTCTTCCATGGTTACTTCTGGAGTGCCACCAGCAACACCGCCCAGCGCTTCTCCGGTGGCCCCATCAGCAAACGCACGGCCCTGTTCCAGGGAGACGATGCGGGCACCACCTATCCCGCGCTGGTGCAGCAAGATACCTATATCGAACTGATGCAGGTACGACTGGTCGCTACCCCACAATAATTCGAGGAATATCATGAGCCTTTATCGTTTTTCGTTCGCCATGCTGGCACTGCTGGCCCCCCTTGCCCACAGTGCTGCCATTTGTGATGACAGCATGGATCGCACCGCCCCTTCTGCCCGTTTTCTTGACCATGGCAACGGCACCGTCACTGATCAACACACCGGCCTCACCTGGATGCGCTGCAAACTGGGGCAAACATGGAATGGCAGCAGTTGCCTGGGGGAACCGACCGTTTACTACTGGCAGCAGGGGTTGCAAGTGGCGGAGCGGATCCGCAGCGACAGCAGCCATGCACTCTATCACTTCGGCGGTGTCAGCCAGTGGCGCCTGCCCGACATCAAGGAGCTGGCGACCCTGGTCGAGCATGCCTGCTACCAGCCTTCTCTCAATGAAGCCATTTTCCCGCGCGCCATGGCGGGGGGCGGTAAAGAGGTCAACGACGGCTATGTCTATCTGATGAGCAGCACGGTGGCCTCTGCCAATGGCCAGCGGGCATATCTGGATATCACCTCGGGAGATATCGGTCTTCGCGTCGTTGGCGCCTATCAGGATCAGGTCTTGCTGGTCGCCAATAAACCCTGACCCCCCACGCTCGACACCGGAACGTGATGACAGGAGAGGCTTGAAAGCCTCTCTTTTTATTGCTCTTGCCATCCCCCCTATCTCACCCGCCATCACGCTCTTCACCCACCAATGCCCCCTGCCCGCGATACCGACTCAATCCGGTTTAGCCCGCGACATTTACCCCTTTCAGGTGATGGCGAGGAGCAGGGTTCTGCGCTTTCCAGGCCTTTCCCGCCCGCCATAACCAACAAAAAAGTGCGCTTCTTAACAAAATTTAATTACCAGTTAACCGATTAATAATTAACCCATAAAAATGACATGTAAATCAGTACGAAAGTGTCATAATGCGTAACATTATTGTTAAGTCACTTGATTAAATTGGTTAGGAAAAACCTCTATGTTTGCTGATATTTCTGCTCAACATTGGGCTTTTGCCATTTATGTCATCGGTGCCATTACCATCTGTCTGGTGATGATAGGTCTCGCCGCCCTGTTGGGGGGCCGTGCCTACGGCCGTACCAAGAACAAACCATTCGAATCTGGTGTCGACTCGGTCGGCAGTGCCCGTCTGCGTTTTTCCGCCAAGTTCTATCTGGTCGCCATGTTCTTCGTCATCTTCGACGTCGAGGCGCTCTACCTGTTTGCCTGGTCCGTTTCCGTGCGCGAAAGCGGCTGGGTCGGCTTTATTGAAGCCACCATTTTCATCGGACTGCTGCTTATCGGCCTGATCTACCTCTGGCGCATCGGCGCACTGGAGTGGTCACCGCGCAAACCGCAGCTGAACAACAAAAACAGTGATTGAACCACAGACCCTTTCCTTGAGGTTGCACCATGAAGTACACCCTGACCCGGATTGACCCGGATGCACCCGTTGAGCGCTACCCCCAGGAGCAGCGCCAGACCGTCGATGACCCACTGGCGCAAGAAGCGACGCGCGGCATCATGATGGGCCGTCTCGAGGAGGTGCTGCAAGACACAGTCAACTGGGGCCGCAAAAACTCCCTCTGGCCTTACAACTTCGGCATCTCCTGCTGCTACGTGGAGATGTGTACCGCCTTCACCTCCCCCCACGATGTGGCCCGCTTCGGCGCCGAAGTTATCCGTGCCTCGCCCCGTCAGGCCGATTTCATGGTGATTGCAGGGACCCCCTTCATCAAGATGGCACCGGTGATTCAACGCCTGTATGAACAGCTGCTCGAACCCAAGTGGGTGATCTCCATGGGCGCCTGTGCCAACTCAGGCGGCATGTATGACATCTATTCCGTGGTGCAGGGGGTGGACAAGTTCCTGCCGGTCGACGTCTACATTCCGGGTTGCCCGCCCCGTCCCGAAGCCTTTTTGCAAGCCCTGATGCTGCTGCAGGACTCCATCGGCAAAGAGCGCCGCCCCCTCTCCTGGGTAGTGGGCGATCAGGGGATCTACCGTCCCCAGATGCAGGCCGAAAAAGAGCGCAAGCGCGGCGAACGGATCAATGTGACCAACCTGCGCACGCCGGATGAGATCTGACCATGAAACTGACTCGTGATTTTCCCAGCAATTACGCCATGGCCCAGTGGCAGCCCAGCGACCACCAGGATGCCAAAGTCATTGGCGAACTGTTTGCCCACTTCGGGGCCGAGCACTTCACCGTGCAGACCACGCGCACCGGCGTGCCGGTGGTCTGGCTTCCCCGCGAACTGCTGCAGGATGTGATGGGCTTTTTGCGCAAGGTGCCCTCCCCGTTTGTGATGCTGTTTGATCTCAGCGCCACCGACGAGCGGCTGCGCAGCCATCGCGACGGTCTGCCCCAGAGCGATTTCACCGTCTTCTATCACCTCATCTCCATCGACCGTAACGCCGATGTGATGTTGAAAGTGGCGCTGGCCGAGAGTGACCTGCATCTGCCCACCATCACCAACCACTTCCCCAATGCCAACTGGTACGAGCGGGAAGTGTGGGATCTGATGGGCATCACCTTCGATGGCCACCCCCATCTGACCCGCATCATGATGCCCAAGAGCTGGCAGGGTCACCCGCTGCGCAAGGATTACCCGGCGCGCGCCACCGAATTCGATCCCTTCATGCTCGATGCCGCCAAACAGGACATGGAGCAGGAGAACCTGCTGTTCAAACCGGAAGAGTGGGGGCTGGCCCGCGGCAACGAGAACGAGGACTACATGTTCTTGAACCTCGGCCCCAACCACCCCTCTGCTCACGGCGCCTTCCGTCTGGTATTGCAACTCGATGGCGAGGAGATCCGCAACTGCGTGCCTGACATCGGCTACCACCATCGTGGTGCCGAGAAGATGGGCGAGCGCCAGTCCTGGCACAGCTACATTCCCTATACCGACCGGGTCGAGTATCTGGGCGGGGTGATGAACAACCTCCCCTACGTGCTGGCGGTCGAAAAGCTGGCCGGCATCAAAGTGCCGCAGCGGGTCGACATGATCCGGGTGATGATGGCGGAGCTGTTCCGCATCCAGAGCCACCTGCTGTTCCTCGGTACCTATATCCAGGACGTGGGGGCCATGACCCCGGTCTTCTTCACCTTCACCGACCGGCAGAAGATCTACACCATCATCGAGGCGATCACCGGTGCCCGTATGCACCCGGCCTGGTTCCGCATCGGCGGTGTGGCCCACGACTTGCCGAAGGGATGGCAACGGCTGGTGCAGGACAACCTGCTGAGCTGGCTGCCCAAGCGGCTGATGGATTACGAAAAAGCGGCGATGCGCAACAGCATACTGCGCGGTCGTACCATAGGCGTCTCTGCCTACACCACCGAGCAGGCGTTATCCTGGGGCACCACGGGGGCCGGATTGCGCGCCACCGGCCTCAACTTTGACGTGCGCAAGTGGCGTCCCTATTCGGGCTATGACCAGTTCGACTTTGAAGTGCCGGTCGGCAGCAATGGCGATGCCTACGACAGAGCCACCGTGCGGATCGAGGAGATCCGCCAGAGCATGTCGATCATCGAGCAGTGCATGAAGAACATGCCGGAGGGCCCCTTCAAGGCGGATCACCCGCTGACCACACCGCCGCCCAAAGAGCGCACCCTGCAGCACATCGAGACCCTGATCAACCACTTCCTGCAAGTGTCGTGGGGCCCGGTGATGCCCGCTGCCGAGTCGTTCCAGATGATTGAGGCGACCAAGGGGGTCAACAGTTACTACCTGACCAGTGACGGCTCCACCATGAGCTACCGGACCCGGATCCGCACCCCGAGCTTTGCTCACCTGCAGCAGATCCCCTCGGTGATCAAGGGCAGCATGGTGTCGGACCTCATCGTCTATCTGGGCAGTATCGATTTTGTTATGTCGGATGTGGACCGTTAAGTGATCCGCCCTCCCGGCCATGGCCGGGAATCGGGATCGCCGGACGAGCAGTAAAAGGACAAGCCACCAAAGGTCAAGTCATGAGCCAGCAATGTCAGTGTCACAATAATCAGACCCCACAGGGGCAAGGGGCATGCAGCAGCAAACGGGACGACTTCGTTCTGAGCCAGGCTGAACGCGATGCCATCGAACACGAGAAACACCACTACGAAGATCCCCGCGCCGCCAGCATCGAAGCGCTCAAGATCGTGCAGCAGGCCAGAGGCTGGGTCCCCGACGGCGCCATTCACGCCATCGCCGCCGAGCTCGGCATTCCCGCCAGCGACGTGGAGGGGGTCGCCACCTTCTATAGCCAGATCTTCCGCCAGCCGGTGGGGCGCCACATCATCCGCGTCTGCGACAGCATGGTCTGCTACATCAATGGCCACGAAGATCTGCTTGCCGGTCTCAAGGAGGTGATGAACCTCGGCCCCGGTCAAACCTCCCCGGATGGCCGCTTCACCCTGCTGCCGGTCTGCTGCCTTGGCAACTGCGACAAGGGGCCAGCCATCATGATCGATGACGACACCTATGGCGGCCTCGATCCGGTGACCTTGCTGAAAACCCTGGAGGCTTACCCATGAGCCTGCCGCAGAACAAGATCCTCGCCTCTCTTGGCACCGCCAACCGCACAGCCCGCACCGCCGAGACCCATCCGCTCACCTGGCGGCTGCGTGACGACGGCCAGCCGGTGTGGCTGGAGGAGTATCAGGCCAAGCAGGGCTATGACGCCGCCCGCAAGGCGCTCGGCCAGATGAGCCCGGACGAGATTGTCAGCACCGTCAAGGATGCCGGTCTCAAGGGGCGCGGCGGCGCGGGCTTCCCCACGGGTGTGAAGTGGGGGCTGATGCCCAAAGACGAGAGCATGAACATCCGTTACCTGCTCTGCAACGCCGACGAGATGGAGCCCAACACCTGGAAAGATCGCCTGCTGATGGAGCAACTGCCCCATCTGCTAATCGAGGGGATGATCATCAGTGCCCGGGCGCTCAAGGCCTATCGCGGTTACATCTTCCTGCGCGGTGAATATGTGGATGCTGCCATCCACCTGCGCCGGGCGGTGGAAGAGGCAAAAGCAGCAGGCCTGCTGGGCAAGAACATTCTGGGATCCGGTTTTGACTTCGAGCTGTTCGTCCACACCGGCGCCGGTCGCTACATCTGTGGTGAAGAGACGGCGTTGATCAATTCGCTGGAAGGGCGCCGCGCCAACCCGCGTGCCAAACCCCCCTTCCCCGCCGTCTCCGGCGTCTGGGGCAAACCCACCTGCGTCAACAACGTCGAAACCCTCTGCAACGTGCCTGCCATCATCGGCAACGGGGTCGCCTGGTACCACGGGCTGGCGCTGCCGGGCTCGGAAGATCACGGCACCAAGCTGATGGGCTTCTCCGGCAAGGTGAACAACCCGGGCGTCTGGGAGCTGCCTTTTGGCATCACCGCCCGCGAGCTGTTTGAAAATTACGCCGGCGGCATGAAGAGCGGCTATCGCCTGAAAGCCTGGCAACCGGGCGGCGCGGGCACCGGCTTCCTGCTGCCGGAGCACCTCGATGCCCAGATGTATACCGCCGGTATCGGCAAGGTGGGCACCCGGATGGGGACTGGTCTTGCCATGGCGGTGGATGACTCCATCAGCATGGTCTCCTTGCTGCGCAACATGGAAGAGTTCTTCGCCCGCGAGTCGTGCGGCTGGTGCACTCCTTGCCGCGACGGCCTGCCCTGGAGCGTCAAGCTGCTGCGAGCACTGGAGCGTGGCGAAGGGCAATCCGGCGATCTGGCGACCCTGGAGCAACTCTGCGGTTTCCTTGGCCCGGGCAAGACCTTCTGCGCCCACGCTCCGGGCGCCGTCGAGCCGCTGGCCAGCGCCATCAAATATTTCCGCTCCGAATTCGAGGCCGGGATCAAAGGCAGCGGCGATAACCGCAAGCCGGTCAAAGGGATCCAGCCCAATCTGCTGGGCGAGCGCTGGTAACGACACCACAGATTTCACAAAACAGGTTTCAGGGAAGTTGTATGGCAACCATTTATGTAGACGGCAAAGAGTACGAGGTAGACGGGGCAGATAACCTGCTGCAAGCCTGTCTGTCGCTGGGTCTGGACGTCCCCTATTTCTGCTGGCATCCGGCGCTGGGTAGCGTGGGCGCCTGCCGCCAGTGCGCGGTCAAACAGTATCAGAATGCCGATGACAAGCGCGGTCGTCTGGTCATGTCCTGCATGACCCCGGCCACCGATGGCAGCTACATCGCCATCGAGGATGAAGAGGCCAAAGAGTTTCGCAAGAGCGTGGTGGAATGGCTGATGACCAACCACCCCCACGACTGCCCGGTGTGTGAAGAGGGCGGCGCCTGCCACCTGCAGGACATGACGGTGATGACCGGCCACAACAGCCGTCGCTACCGTTTCACCAAACGCACCCACCAGAATCAGGAGCTGGGCCCCTTCATCGGTCACGAGATGAATCGCTGTATCGCCTGCTACCGCTGCGTCCGCTATTACAAGGATTATGCCGGTGGCGAGGATCTCGGGGTCTACGGTGCCCACGACAACGTCTATTTCGGGCGGGTCGAGGATGGCACCCTGGAGAGCGAATTTTCCGGCAACCTGGTGGAGGTCTGCCCCACCGGCGTCTTCACCGACAAGACCCACTCCGAGCGTTACAACCGCAAGTGGGACATGCAGTTTGCCCCCAGCATCTGTCAGCAATGCTCCGTGGGCTGCAACATCAGCCCGGGTGAGCGTTATGGCGAGCTGCGCCGCATCGAGAACCGCTTCCACGGCAGCGTCAACCACTACTTCCTCTGTGACCGTGGCCGCTTTGGCTATGGTTACGTCAATCTGGCCGACCGCCCGCGCCAGCCATTGCTCAAAGATGGCAACGACCAGCTGACCATCACTGTCGATGGCGCCCTCAACCGCGCCGCCGATGCCCTGCGCACCGCCAGCGGCCTCATCGGCATCGGCTCGCCCCGCGCCTCGCTGGAGAGCAACTTTGCCCTGCGCGAGCTGGTGGGTGAAGCCAACTTCTACGCGGGTGTCGAGCAGGCCGAGTGGGCTTGTCAGCTGAAGATGCTGCAGATCCTGCAACAGGGCGGCGTGCCGACCCCGAGCCTGCGGGACATGGAAGAGGCCGATGCCATTCTGCTGCTCGGCGAAGATGTCACCATGAGCGCAGCCCGTATTGCGCTGGCGCTGCGTCAAGCCGTCAAGGGCAAGGCTCGCGAGCTGGCCCGCAAGATGAAGGTCGATCTGTGGCAAGTTGCCGCCGTTCAGACTCTGGGTCAGAACGAGCGCTACCCGCTGCTCATCACCAGCCTCGACACCACCCGTCTGGACGATGTGGCGGCCGACAAGCTGCACGCCCCCTATGCCGATCAGGCGCGCCTTGGCTTTGCCATCGCCAACCTGCTCGACCCGAGTGCACCGGCCGTGACCGATCTCGGCCCCGAGCAGCAGGCACAAGCGACTCGCTGGGCCGAGCTGCTCGGCAACGCCAAGAAGCCGCTAATCATTGCAGGCTCCACTGCCCGCGATGTGGCGCTGCTTGAGGCGGCCAGCAACATTGCCCGCGCCCTGAAAGGCCGAGGACTGGAAGCCAGCATCGCGCTGGTTGGCCAGGAGGCCAACTCGCTGGGTCTGGCCATGCTGGGCGCCCAAACCTTGTCAGACAAGCCGCTCGAAGCCGCCCTTGCGCGTATCGAGTCAGAAGAGGGGTTGGCGCTGGTCACCCTGGAGAACGATCTCTACCGCCGCGCGCCGCGCAACCGGGTGGATGCTGCGCTGGCACGGCTGCAGCACCTGCTGGTCATCGACCATCAGGCGACCCCGACCGCCAACAAGGCTGATCTGGTGCTGCCAGCAGCCAGTTTTGCCGAAGCCGATGGCACCCTGGTGAACATGGAAGGGCGCGCCCAGCGCTTCTTCCAGGTCTACGCGCCCGCCTTCTACAACGCCGATATTCAGGTGCGTGAAGGGTGGCGCTGGCTGGCGGCGCTGCAAGGGGCGATCGAACGCAAGCCGCTGCGCTGGCAGAACTTCGACCAGGTCAACCATGACTGCGCCACCAGCAATCCGCTGCTGGCCACCATGCTGGAAGCGGCGCCCAACGCAGGGTTGCGGATCCGTGGCATGCGGCTGGCCCGTGAGCCGCACCGCTACAGCGGCCGCACCTCCATGCTGGCGGATCAGAACGTCAGCGAACCACGGGTGGCGCAGGATCCCGACTCCCCCTTCAACTTCTCCATGGAAGGGTATGCCGGAGCCCGCCAGAACATGCCGCAAGTGCCCTTTGCCTGGGCGCCGGGCTGGAACTCCCCCTCCGCCTGGAACAAGTTCCAGGATGAAGTCGGTGGTCATCTGCGTGCTGGCGATCCGGGTCGCCGTCTGCTGGAAGTAGCAGAGGATACCCTTGGCTGGTTCGCAACCATCCCCGCCCCCTTCCAGGCAGCAGAGGCACTGCAGGTGGTCAACTATGCCCAGCTGTTTGGCGGCGAGGAGCTGTCGGCCCGCAGTCCGGTCATTCAGGCCCGGATGAACGAACCCGAGCTGGTGCTCAATCCCCTTGATGCACAGCGTCTGGCCCTGCATGCCGGTAATCAGGTCTCCTTCTCCTGGGGCGGTAGCCACTGGCAGTTGCGCCTGCGTCTTAGTGCACAGCTGAGCGCCGGTCTGGTGGGGCTCCCCCTTGGGGTGAACGGCCTGCCGACGGCCCTGCAACAAGCCTCAATCACTAACCTGCAGGAGGTGATCGCATGAGCGAGTCGCTGATCGATCTGTTGCTGGAGGTGGGCAAGGCACTGATCGTGCTGGTGGGGATCGTGGGGGCTGGCGCCTTCATGAGCTTCATCGAGCGCCGTCTGCTGGCCTTGTGGCAGGATCGCTACGGCCCCAACCGGGTGGGGCCGTTTGGTCTGCTCCAGCTGGCCGCCGACATGATCAAGATGTTCTTCAAGGAGGACTGGATCCCGCCGTTCGCCGATCGCCGGATCTTTATCCTGGCCCCCATCATCGCCTTCACCGCCTTTATTCTGGCGTTTGCGGTGGTACCCATCACCCCCACCTGGGGTGTGGCGGATCTCAATGTGGGGCTGCTCTACATCCTGGCCATCGCGGGGCTGGCGGTCTACGCTGTGCTGTTTGCCGGCTGGTCGAGCAATAACAAGTACTCATTGCTCGGCAGCCTGCGCGCTTCGGCCCAGACCCTCTCCTACGAGGTGTTCCTGGGCTTGTCGCTGATGGGGATAGTGATCCAGACCGGCAGTTTCAACCTGCGGGATATCGTCGAGGCACAGGCAGACTTGTGGAACGTGGTGCCCCAGATTTTGGGCTTTGTCACCTTCCTGTTTGCCGGTGTCGCCGTCACTCACCGTCACCCGTTTGACCAGCCGGAAGCCGAGCAGGAGCTCGCCGATGGCTATCACATCGAATATGCAGGAATGAAGTGGGGTCTCTTCTTCGTGGGCGAGTACATCGGCATCGTGCTGATCTCCTCGCTCATTGTGACCCTCTTCTTCGGTGGCTGGCACGGCCCCTGGTTGCCCCCCTTCATCTGGTTTGCCCTGAAGACCGCCTGTTTCATGGTGTTCTTCATCCTGCTGCGGGCCTCCCTGCCTCGCCCGCGCTTTGACCAGGTGATGTCGTTTGGCTGGAAAGTCTGCTTGCCGCTGACCCTGATCAATATGCTGATCACCGCAGCAGTTGTACTGATAAGTACGCAGTGAGGCACTCAATATGAAAATTGTTAGCATTATTCAGGGTGTCGGCACCCAGTTACGCAGCCTGGCCATGGTCTTCTCCCATGCCTGGCGGCCCCGTGAAACCCTCAACTATCCGGAACAGGCGGTCTATGCCGCACCCCGCTACCGCGGTCGCATCGTGCTGACCCGTGACCCGGACGGGGACGAGCGCTGCGTGGCCTGCAACCTCTGCGCGGTTGCCTGCCCGGTCGGCTGCATCTCGCTGCAAAAATCCGAGCGGGAAGATGGTCGCTGGTATCCGGAGTTCTTTCGCATCAACTTCTCTCGCTGCATCTTCTGCGGCCTGTGCGAAGAGGCCTGCCCCACCACCGCCATCCAGCTGACGCCGGATTTCGAGATGGGTGAGTATCGCCGCCAGGATCTGGTGTACGAGAAGGAGGATCTGCTGATCAGCGGGCCCGGCAAATACCCGGACTACAACTTCTATCGCATGAGCGGGATGGCCATCGACGGCAAGCCGAAAGGGGATGCCGAAAACGAAGCCAAACCCATCGATGTCAAGAGCCTGCTGCCCTGAGGAGTCAATCATGGAACTGGCATTTTATGCCTCGGCCCTGGTGGCCATTTACAGCACGCTGCGGGTGATCAGCACCAGCAATCCGATGCATGCGCTGCTCAATCTCATCATCTCCCTCATTGCCGTGGCCATGATCTTCTTCTGCCTGGGCGCCGCCTTTGCGGGCGCCCTGCAGGTGATCGTCTACGCCGGCGCCATCATGGTGCTGTTCGTGTTCGTGGTGATGATGTTGAACCTGGGTTCAGCCCAGGCGCAGGAGAAAAACTGGCTGACCCCCATGACCTGGGTAGGCCCTGCCCTGCTCTCGCTGATCCTGCTGGGCTTTTTGGGCCACGGCATTCTCGGGGTGACCGGGGGCCTGATAGGGGTGACCGAGGTGACCGCCAAGCAGGTCGGTATCGAACTCTTTGGTCCCTATGTGCTGGCGGTGGAGCTCGCCTCCATCCTGCTGCTGGCGGGTCTGGTGACCGCCTATCACCTGGGTCGGGAAGACAAGAGCGGTGAAGTGCTCTCCGTCCCGCGCTCCGCATCCCGCTCTGCACAAGAAGGAGGTCAGCAATGAATGGAATCCCTATGGAGCACGGGCTTTTGCTGGCCGCGGTGCTCTTCTGCATAGGCTTGTGCGGTCTGCTGATCCGCCGCAACCTGCTCTACATCCTGATGAGTATCGAGATCATGATGAATGCCTCGGCACTGGCGTTTGTGGTGGCGGGGAGCCGCTGGGCCCAGGCCGATGGCCAGATCATGTATATCCTGGTGATTTCTCTGGCGGCAGCGGAGGCCAGTATCGGCCTCGCCCTGTTACTGCTGCTCTATCGTCGTTACCACACCCTGAACGTGGACACTGTGAGCGAGATGCGCGGATGAGCCTCTTATATCTGACTTTTCTATTTCCGCTGCTGGGATGGCTGGTGCTGGCCTTCTCCCTCAGCCGGTTTGGCGAGCGCACCTCGGCGCTGATCGGGGTGGGCTCCATTGGCCTGTCGGCCCTCACCACACTCTGGGTGGGCATCGACTTTCTGGGCAACCCGCCAGAGGGGGGCGTCTATATCCAGCACCTGTGGCAATGGATGGCGGTGGGCAACTTTACCCCGCGCTTCTCGCTGGCACTGGATGGCCTGTCGCTGACCATGCTGGGAGTCGTGACCGGGGTCGGTTTCTTCATCCACCTGTTCGCCTCCTGGTATATGCGCGGGGAAGAGGGTTACTCCCGCTTCTTCACCTACACCAACCTCTTTATCGCCAGCATGCTGTTTCTGGTGCTGGCCGATGACCTGCTGTTTGTCTACCTCGGCTGGGAAGGGGTGGGGCTGTGCAGCTACCTGCTGATCGGCTTCTACTACAAGGATCGCAACAACGGCGCGGCAGCCCTCAAGGCCTTTATCGTGACCCGGGTGGGTGATGTCTTCCTCGCGATTGGCCTGTTTATCCTCTATCGGGAACTGGGCACCCTCAATATTCACGATCTGCTGGTGCGCGCCCCCACCCTGTTTGCCGAGGGCTCCCCAGCCCTGTCACTGGCCTGCCTGATGCTCTTGGGCGGTGCGGTCGGCAAATCGGCCCAGCTGCCGCTGCAAACCTGGCTGGCGGATGCGATGGCCGGCCCGACGCCGGTCTCCGCGCTGATCCACGCCGCCACCATGGTGACCGCCGGTGTCTACCTGATTGCCCGTACCCACGGCCTGTTCCTGCTGGCGCCGGAGATCCTCCATCTGGTCGGGCTGGTTGGCGCCATCACCTTGGTGCTGGCAGGCTTTGCCGCGCTGGTTCAGACCGACATCAAGCGGATCCTCGCCTACTCCACCATGAGCCAGATTGGCTACATGTTCCTTGCTCTCGGTGTCGGCGCATGGGAAGGGGCCATCTTCCACCTGATGACCCACGCCTTCTTCAAGGCGCTGCTGTTCCTCTCCGCCGGTGCAGTTATCGTTGCCTGCCACCACGAGCAGAACATCTTCAAGATGGGCGGCCTGCGCAAGAGCCTGCCGCTGGTCTATGCCTGCTTCCTGGTGGGTGGCTCGGCGCTGGCGGCGTTGCCGCTAGTCACATCCGGCTTCTACAGTAAGGACGCCATCCTGTGGCAAGTAGAAGCCTCGGGCCAAAGCGCGCTGCTGTGGGCGGGTCTGGTGGGGGCATTCCTCACCTCGCTCTATACCTTCCGGCTGATCTTTATCGCCTTCCATGGCAAAGAGCAGACCAAAGCCCATGCGGGCCACGGTCTGGCTCACCATCTGCCGCTGCTGGTGCTGCTGGTGCTCTCCACCGGCATCGGGGCGCTGATCACCCCGCCACTGGCCGGGGTACTGCCAGCAGGCCCGGGGGATCATATCGAAGAGGGTCGCCATGCGCTGGAGGTAGCCTCCGGTATCATTGCCATCGCAGGCATTGCGCTCGCCGCGTTTCTATTCCTTGGTGAGCGTCGTCTGGCCACCTCCATTGCCAACAGTGCGCCAGGTCGCCTGCTCAGCACGCTCTGGTTCAACGCCTGGGGCTTTGACTGGCTCTATGACCAGCTGTGGGTCAAACCCTATCTGCTGGCCACCCGGCTGTTGGCCCGCGACCCGCTGGACTGGATGATGGGACTGCCCGCCTGGCTTGCCCTGCGTGGCAACCAGCTGCTGGCCTGGACCGTGACCGGCAAGTTGCGCTGGTATGCCGCCTCCATGGGGATCGGCGCCGTGCTGGTGCTGGCGCTGTTGCTGCTGGGGTAACGCGATGAACAACCGGACAATCATACAGCCAGGCTGTTTGCTCTCCCTGATGGAACAGGGAGCGCAATCTCATATGAACTTGAACGAGAGCTGATACCGTGACCTTACTCTGGATCTTGCTAATTCCTTTTATCGGCGGCTTGCTCTGCTGGCAGATGGAGCGTCTCGGCGGGCAGTTTGTCCGCTGGGTTGCCCTGCTCTCCATGAGCGCCAGCCTGCTGCTCTCCTGTGCCATCTGGCTAAGTGGTGATTTCTCCCTTGCCACGACGGGTCTCGACAGCGCGGGCGTCACCGGTGCAGCATCTGCCTGGGCTGCCGAGTGGCGTCTGCCGTGGATCCCCCGCTTTGGCATCTCTTTGCATCTGGCGGTGGATGGCTTGTCGCTCTTGATGGTGATGCTCACCTGCTTTATCGGGGTGCTGGCCATCCTCTGTTCGTGGAAAGAGATCGTGCAGCGCATCGGCTTCTTCCACCTCAACCTGCTCTGGATCCTCGGCGGCGTGCTCGGCGTCTTCATGGCGCTGGACCTGTTCCTCTTCTTCTTCTTCTGGGAGATGATGCTGGTCCCCATGTACTTCCTGATTGCGCTGTGGGGCCATTCGGTCACTGACGGCAAATCACGGATCAACGCCGCGACCAAGTTCTTCATCTACACCCAGGTTTCGGGCCTTGTCATGCTGGTGGCCATCATCGGGCTGGTGCTGACCCACCAGCATGCCACCGGAGTCTTCACCTTCAACTATCTGGATCTGCTCAACACCCCGATGAGCAAGGGCGTTCAGTGGTTGCTGATGCTGGGTTTCTTTATCGCCTTCGCGGTCAAGATGCCGCTGGTGCCGCTGCACGGCTGGCTGCCGGATGCTCACAGTCAGGCACCGACCGCAGGCTCGGTGGATTTGGCCGGGATCTTGCTGAAAACCGCCGCCTACGGTCTGCTGCGCTTTGCCCTGCCGCTGTTCCCCGAAGCCTCTGCCGAATTTGCCCCCTACGCCATGGTGCTGGGCCTGATCGGCATCGTCTACGGCGCCATCGTGGCGTTCGGCCAGACCGACATCAAACGGCTGGTGGCCTACACCAGCATCTCCCACATGGGTTTTGTGATGATCGCCATCTACTCGGGTAGCGAGCTGGCCCTGCAGGGCGCCGTGGTGCAGATGATCGCCCACGGTCTCTCCGCTGCCGGTCTCTTTATCCTCTGTGGTCAACTTTATGAGCGGTTGCATACCCGGGATCTCCGCCAGATGGGCGGCCTGTGGGGACGCCTGCGCTATCTGCCCGGCGTGATGCTGTTCTTCTCGGTAGCGTCGCTCGGCATGCCAGGCACTGGCAACTTCGTCGGCGAGTTCCTGATCCTGGTCGGCAGCTTCCAGGTGGCTCCTGTCATCACGGCGGTCGCCACCTTCGGTCTGGTGCTCGCCTCGGTCTACTCCCTCATCATGCTGCAGCGCGCCTGCTTTGGCCCCGCCAAGGATGAGAGCGTGCTCAAGGGACTGGATCGCCGCGAGCTGACCATGATGATGGTGATCGCCGGTCTCCTGGTACTGCTTGGCCTCTATCCCCAACCCGTGATTGATACCGCCAGCAGCAGCCTTATCAACGTGCTGCACTGGTATCTGCTGCCAACTGCTGGAGCCCTGCAATGACTTTCTCCGCTTCCCAACTGCTGGCACTGCTTCCCCTGCTGTTGACCACCGGGGCCATGGCGGCCCTGATGCTGGCCATCGCCTGGCGCCGCTGTGTCACCACCGCCTTTACCGTGACCATTGTTGGCCTCAATCTGACGCTGTTCTCGCTGCCCATCGTGATGGCGCAGGGGGATCAGGGGGTCACCCCGCTGCTGCAAGTCGACAGTTACGCCGTCTTCTACATGGGACTGGTACTGATCGGCGCTCTGGCCACCTGTACCTTCGGCCAGTCATGGTTGAAAGCCTACCCGGACAACCGGGAGGAGTTCTTCCTGCTGCTGTTGATCGCCACCGCAGGTGGTCTGGTGCTGGCCTGCTCCCGCCATCTCGCCTCCCTGTTTATCGGGATTGAGATGCTGACCCTGCCGATGTTCGGTCTGGTGGGTTACGCCTACCGCGAGCGCCACTCGCTGGAAGCTGCGGTGAAGTACATGGTGCTCTCTGCCGCCGCCACCGCCTTCCTGCTGTTTGGCATGGCGCTGCTCTATGCACAGGCAGGCAGCCTGAGCTTTGCCGCCCTGGGGCAGACCCTGGCCGAGAGCCCGGCTCACCATCCGCTGCTGATGGGCGGCCTCGGTCTGATGCTGGTCGGCTTTGCCTTTAAATTGTCGCTGGCCCCCTTCCACCTCTGGACACCGGATGTCTATGAAGGGGCGCCGGCACCGGTCGCCACTTTCCTCGCCACCGTCAGCAAGGTCGCGGTCTTTGCCGTGTTGCTGCGCTTCTATCTGGCGGTACCGGCGGCGAGCGATCCCATGATCCACTGGCTGCTGGCGGCCATGGCGGTCATCTCTATTCTGGTCGGCAACCTGCTGGCACTGGTGCAGACCAACGTCAAACGGATGCTGGGTTACTCCTCCATCTCCCACTTCGGTTACCTGCTGGCGGTGATCGTGGCGAGTCGCATCGGTCAGATGCCGGTGGAAGCGGCCGGGGTCTATCTGCTGATGTATCTGTTCACCAGCCTGGGTGCCTTTGGCGTGGTGAGCATGATGTCGAGCCCCTATCGCGGCAAGGATGCAGACTCCCTGCACAGCTATCGTGGCCTGTTCTGGAAGCGCCCTTACCTCACTGCCGTGCTGACGGTGATGATGCTCTCCCTGGCGGGTATCCCGATGACGCTCGGCTTTATCGGCAAGTTCTACCTCATCGGCGTCACCGTCGAGGCGCAGCTCTGGTGGCTCTCCGGTGCCATCGTGCTCGGCAGCGCGCTGGGTCTCTACTACTACCTCAAGGTGATGGTGACCCTCTATCTGCGCGAACCGGGTATGCAGCAGCGCGATGCCAGCGCCGACTGGGCACTCTCCTCCGGTGGCGTGGTGGTACTGCTCTCTGCGGCCTTGGTGGTGTTGCTGGGCCTCTATCCCCAGCCGGTCATCAGCCTGGTACAAGGGTTCCAGCACGTGGTATTGCAGTAACCTTCGCAGACGTTCCCCCTCATCATTACCCGTAAAAACCGGCAGCCTTGGCTGCCGGTTTTTTTATGGCTATGTCCCAATTACGTGTTGCATGGGGCGCCCCAGCGCCTCATGCAAACACGCTTTGATATTCACGCC
>NZ_MQSY01000046.1:0-42325 GCF_001921245.1 Aeromonas sp. YN13HZO-058
AGCCAAGGCCACAGAGGTATAGTGTGAAAAAAGCCAATAAAAACAATGCCAGTCAGGCTTAACTGACTGGCATTACGCCATAAGGCGCCTTTTTATCCTTCAGTTACCGCTGGATCAGTTGAAGAACCAGTAACCGCGGTTGACCAGACGGGTCAGCAGTTGCAGGAAACCGGCCTGATCGGCCAGTTCAACCATGTCGGCCTGAGTGATGATGTCTTTGTCACACAGCAGCGAAATGGCCGCCGCATCTTCGCTTTGCAGGGTCCAGGCTTCGCCGTCGATATAGCACTGCTGGCTATCACCGCTAAACCAGACCGATCGCAGGCCCGGTACCTTGATGGCGGGCTCGCCCTGGGTCAGCAGGTCGGCAACCTCTTCGGCGCTGTAGTCCGGTTCCACCGGATTGACATCCAGATCGTGCTTGGCCTCGGAGATCATGGTGCCGAACCACTCCTTGAACAGGGTCTCGTCATCGAGCGCCTGCTGCATCAGCTCACGCAGACGGTGCAGCTCGTGGGGCTGGATCTCGCCGTGACGGGCACGGGGCTTGAGATCCGGGTCGCTGTAACGCTCGGTACGCACCTCGTTGTCGATCAGGTGATCGGCAAAGGAGGAGATCAGCGCCTTGGCATCCGGTGCGCGGAAGCCGACCGAGAAGTTCATGGAGGGCTCGATGGCGTAGCCTTCGTGGGGGAATCCGGGCGGAATGTAGAGGATATCGCCCGGCTCCATGATGACGTCGATGATCGCCTCGAACGGCTCGCAGTGCAGCAGCGCGGCGTGGGCGGCAAACTCGTTGAGCGGCAGCGCATCGCCGACACGCCAGTGACGCTTGCCCTGGCCCTGGGTGATGAATACATCGTAGTGGTCGATGTGGGGGCCGACACCCGCGTGGGGGGTGGAGAAGCTCACCATCACGTCGTCCAGTCGCCAGCCGGGGATAAACTGGAACGGCACGGCCAGCTCGTTCACCTCGGGCGCCCAGTGGTTGCAAGCCTGTACCAGAATGGTCCAGTTCTCTTCGCCCAAATGGTCATAGGATTCGAAGGGGCCGTGGGCTGCATCCCACTTGCCGTCGAAACGGGTGACGAGGCGGGACTCGACCACCTCTTCCATGGCCAGACCCGCCAGCTCGTCTGGGCTGATGGGATCCTGAAAGTCGGTGAAGCCGCCCTTGATAAGGAGCGGGCGCTTCTGCCAGTAGTGCTCGAGGAAGTGAGCGATATCCAGATTGAGTTCGTACATAGATCTTCTCGTCAAAGGGTTCGACAAAGGTCAGGAGAGGTCTTGCCAGAGGCGGCTGCCAAGCTCGGGCAAGCCCTCTTGCAAACCCTGTATAGGGTGCCACATAAAATAACCGGGGCCCTGTTGCAGATCATGCACAGGGCCCCGGTCGTGTTACTTATCCGCTTATTTCAGCAGATCAACCAGACGCTGGGCGTCACCGATGTAGTTGGCCGGGGTCAGCTTCTTGAGCTCCACCTTCACCGCTTCCGGCAACTCCAGAGTGTCGATAAAGGTACGCATCCCTTCGGCATCGACGCGGCGACCACGGGTCAGCTCTTTGAGCTTCTCGTAAGGCTTCTCGATACCATAGCGGCGCATCACGGTCTGGATCGGCTCGGCCAGCACTTCCCAGTTGGCATCCAGATCGGCGGCCATGGCGGCACTGTTGGCTTCCAGCTTGGAGATGCCTTTGAGGGTCGCCTGATAGGCAATCAGGGAGTAACCCACCGCCACACCCAGGTTGCGCAGCACGGTAGAGTCGGTCAGATCACGCTGCCAGCGGGAGATGGGCAGCTTGCTCGCCAGATGCTGGAACACCGCATTGGCCAGACCCAGATTGCCTTCGGAGTTTTCGAAGTCGATGGGGTTGACCTTGTGCGGCATGGTGGAGGAGCCGATTTCACCGGCGATGGTGCGCTGCTTGAAGTGACCCAGCGAGATGTAGCCCCACACATCGCGGTCGAAGTCGATCAGGATGGTGTTGAAGCGGGCCATGGCATCGAACAGCTCGGCGATGTAGTCGTGCGGCTCGATCTGGGTGGTGTAGGGGTTCCAGGTCAGGCCCAGGGAGGTCACAAACTCCTCGGAGAACTGGTGCCAGTCCACATCCGGATAGGCGCTGATGTGGGCGTTGTAGTTGCCGACCGCACCGTTGATCTTGCCGAGGATCTCCACCGCCATGATCTGCTTGAACTGGCGCTCCAGACGATAGGCGACGTTGGCCATCTCCTTGCCCATGGTGCTCGGGGTGGCCGGCTGACCGTGGGTGCGGGAGAGCAGTGGCATGTCACGGTATTCGTGGGCCAGACGCTTGAGTTCGGAAATCAGCTTCTCGCAATAAGGCTTGATGACCTCTTCGCGGGCGGTTTTCAGCATCAGACCGTGGGAGTTGTTGTTGATGTCTTCCGAGGTGCAGGCGAAGTGGATGAACTCGCTGACAGCCGCCAGCTCCGGGTTCACTTCGACTTTCTCTTTGAGGAAGTACTCCACCGCTTTCACATCATGGTTGGTGGTGCGCTCGATCTGTTTGATACGGGCGGCGTCACTCTCGTTGAAGTTGCTGACGATGCCATCGAGCAGGGCGTTGGCGGCCGCGCTCAGGGCAGGGACTTCCGGGATCCCGGTGTGGCTGGCCAGTTTTTGCAACCAGCGCACCTCGACTTCGACGCGAAAACGCAGCAGGCCGAATTCGGAGAAGATAGGGCGCAGGGCATCGGCCTTGTCGCCATAACGACCGTCAATCGGGGAAACAGCAGTCAGCGCGGACAGCTCCATGGGGTGAACTCCTGATGATTTGTGTGGGGGTATCCGTATCCACTCGCGCGTGGGGCTGAGTCGTCATCAAGGCGGATGTGCGGCTGTTCACCCTGATGTCGACCTCGCTTGCCCGCGCGCGAGCCGATGATTAGTAACGTTTGGCCAGCTCCACCATCTTCTTGCGAGCGAAGATGATCTGGGTGCGGCTGCCACCGAGCTGACGCCACAGCACGCAGGCACGAATGCCCGCCAGCAGCAGGGCGCGCACCTTGTGCTGCACCAGCGGCTGCTGCAGGAACAGCGGCGTACCCGCAACCTGGATTCTGGGGCCGATCGGGCTGATAAGATCGCTGTAGATGCTCGCCATGTTGGCCAGGATCTGCTCGTCGAGCAGATCGAAATGCTGTTGCTGGCGGCCAATCTGGCTGATCCGCTCACCCAGCATATTGAGAATGTCCTTGCGCTTGGCCAGCTTGCGCTCCAGTGCAATCAGGCTCACCACATAGCGGGTCAGCTCGGCATTCTTCTGGCTGCCGTCGGCTCCCAGCTGCTCGACCAGCGCGCGGTAGCCGTCGCGAATGGCCAGATGGGTGTTGTTGAACACCTCGAGCGGCTGGCTCGGGTTGGTCACCAGAATGCTGGAGAGGCTCTCGCGCAGGGCCGCCTCGTCACAGCTGCCGTCTCGGGCCACCTTCTGCACCAGATACGCGGCCTGGCAGATGCCGGCAAAGGCCATTGTTCTGTCTTGGAATTTGTCGCTCATATCTTCACGGCCCTGTTCTGTTCATTCACTGGCAGATATCCGCTGCAGGCCATGATCCGGCCTTGAAATGTGTCGCTCATATCTTCACGGCCCTGTTCTGTTCATTCACTGGCAGATGCCCGCAGCAGGTCATGATCCGGCCTTGGAATGTATCGCTCACGTCTGCTGCCTTCTGTTAAGGATTCAAACCGGATGACTGAAACGTTGTTCGATGATGCCACCGCCCAGACACACTTCCCCGTCGTAGAAGACGGCGGACTGGCCCGGGGTCACCGCAGCCTGTTTCTCGTCGAAGATGACCCGGATGGTCTCGTCGTCGATGGGCTGGATCAGGCAGGGAATATCCTGCTGGCGGTAGCGGGTCTTGACGGTGCAGCGACGCGGCTCGCGGATCGGGGTGCGATCTACCCAGTGCAGTTGGCTGGCAATCAGGCCATCAGAGTAGAGGCGGGGATGCTCGCCCTGCGCCACCACCAGCACGTTGCGTTCGACCTCTTTGTCGACCACATACCAGGCCTCTTCGGTGGCATCTTTGCGACCACCTATACCGAGCCCCTTGCGCTGGCCCAGGGTGTGATACATCAGACCCTGATGCTCACCGATCACCTTGCCATCCACGGTCTCGATGTTGCCGGGCTGGGCGGGCAGGAACTTGGCCAGGAAGTCCTTGAACTTGCGCTCACCGATAAAGCAGATGCCGGTGGAGTCTTTCTTCTTGGCGGTGATGAGATCCAGCTGCTCGGCGATGCGGCGCACCTCGGGCTTCTCCAGATCGCCAACCGGGAACAGGCTCTGACCCACTTGCTTTTCGCTCAGGGTATAGAGGAAGTAGCTCTGATCCTTGTTGGTATCGAGACCGCGCAGCAGGCGCGGGCGGCCGGTGCTGTCGTCACGGCGCACATAGTGGCCGGTGGCGATGTAGGTGGCACCCAGCTCTTCGGCGGCAAATTCGAGGAACGCCTTGAATTTGATCTCCTTGTTACACAGGATATCCGGGTTCGGCGTACGGCCAGCCTTGTACTCTTCGAGGAAGTGCTCGAACACGTTGTCCCAGTACTCGGCCGCGAAGTTGATGGTGTGGAGTTTCATCCCCAGCTTGTCGCAGACGGCCTTGGCATCAGCCAAATCCTGGGCGGCAGAGCAGTACTCGTCCGTGTCGTCTTCTTCCCAGTTCTTCATGAACAAGCCTTCGACCTGATAGCCCTGCTGCTGGAGCAGGTAGGCCGAGACGGAAGAATCCACGCCGCCGGACATGCCGACGATCACCTTGATTTGGCTGTTGTCTGTCATTAGTCGAAGTTACCAGTTCGTTTAAACGGGGCGTATTCTACCAGAGTTTTGCGCCCCCGGTCACATATCCATGCCGCAGTTCCCATCAGGAACCTGATAGCAGGAAATCGTTTTTCTATCGTTGGCCTGCGCCGCCTTAAAATAGTGTCAAATGGCCTCAAATAAAGGCCTTGAGCGCCGAGAGCGGCAGCCGTGTCCCCGCCAGATAATCCTGAATGCACTGCCATACCAGCGGGCTTCTCAGGGCCGGTTTGCATTCCGCTATTTCTTCCAGAGTGAGCCAGTGGCACGCCAGCACATCGCCGTCAGGATCCTCTGGATGGTGCTGACCCGGCGCTTTTTCAAGGTCGAAGATCAAGGCGGTGCGCACATAGGTAGCCTCGCTGTCGGCCGGTTTGAACAGATAGGTGCCGAGCCAGGCGGTCGGCGTGGCGGTCAGCCCCGTCTCCTCTTTGAGTTCGCGACAGGCCGCTTCCAGCAGGTTTTCCCCCGGCTCCACATGACCGGCGGGCTGGTTGAAGCGGCGCTGGCCTTTAATCTCCTCTTCCACCACCAGAAAGCGGCCTTGCCACTGCACCACAGCGGCGACCGTCAGGCGCGCCTCCATGCGGGCATGGCTGGTGGTCGATTGCTCTGCCTGATTGCTCATCATGACTCCTTGTCGCTGCTATTGGGATTGATTGCGCGGGCCGGTCTACGTGCCGTTCCTCGCCCGCTGCTGCGGGGTTTGCCGCCGGTCGGACTTGAGGTTGAACGCTCGGTTACGTGAGTGCTGCGGGGACGCTCGTCCCGTCCCGGCTGGCTGGCCCGCCGTGGTGCATCCCCTGCCGGTTTGGCGGTATGAGCCCCCGCACGGAAGGAGGATGGACGCGGGCGGCTGGTGGAGAGCGGCGCCAGCTCGGGGGCGGGCAGGCTGCGGCTTGTCCCCGGCGCCAGATCATCTAACGTCCAGTCGCCGATGGCGTAGCGAATAAGGCGCAGGGTGGGGTGGCCGATATGGGCAGTCATCCGCCGTACCTGCCGGTTGCGCCCCTCGATGATGGTGATCTCCAGCCAGCTGGTGGGGATCTCCTTGCGCTCGCGAATGGGCGGATTGCGCGGCCACACCGCAGGTTCATCCATGATGCGCGCCCCGGCGGGCAGGGTCATGCCGTCATTGAGCTCGACGCCAGCGCGCAGGGCAGCCAGTTTATCTTCGCTCGGAATGCCTTCCACCTGCACCCAGTAGGTCTTGGGGGTCTTCTCCCCCGGCTGGGTGAGGCGCGCCTGCAGCTTGCCGTCATTGGTGAGCAGCAGCAATCCCTCGCTGTCGCGATCGAGCCGCCCTGCGGCATAGATGCCGGGTTCCTTGATGTAATCCTTGAGGGTCTCCCGGCCCGCCTCGTCGGTGAACTGGCAGAGCACCATGTAGGGCTTGTTCAACAGCAACAGCTTGCGATCTTCGGGCGCCAGCTCCGGTTTGCGGGGGGCGGCATGACGGGGTGCGGCTGGTTTGGCCGCCGAGCGCGGGGCGTTATCGCGCGGCGAACGGCTGACAGAGAGACGGGAACGGGGAGATTTCATCGGATACACACTTCAGACAGACGATGGCAGCGAGTGTACCACAGGGTGCTGAGGGCAGGATGAATGGCTGCGTGACAAGACGCGTGCAAAGAGCCCCGTATGACATGGGGCCGGGGGGTTTAACGTCGCAGGCTTAACTCAGCAGGCTTAGCTCAGCAGGCTCTCGATCACGATAGCCTGACGGGCGGGGGCCGAGCCCGCCTGCAGCAGGGCGTGGCTGACCACATCATCGATCATCGCCTGCGCCAGTCGGGTAAGGGGGCGCAGGGTCTCCCGTCCGCTGCCTACCGGCACCGCCAGCAGAATAATGGTCTCTACCGGCCCAATCTGGGAGCCCCACTCGATGGGCTCTTTGCAGCTAAGCAGGGTCAGCGCTGGCTGGCTTATTCCTTCGCTCAATACATGGGGCATGGCAAGGCCCGGGCGGATGATGGTGGCCGAGACCTGCTCGCGCCGCTCTACCGCGGCGGTCAGGGTGGTGCGGTCGGTGACCAGCTCGGCGGGCAGCAGATCGATCAGATGCTCGAGCGCCTCGGCCTTGCTCAGCGGCGCTGGGCTGTGGGCCAACTGGCGCAGGGCAAAATGGTAGTCGGGCAGGGCATTGGCCAGTCGCAACTCTGCCAGCGCGGCGGTGCGCGGGCGCACCAGCGGTTGACCCAGCTCCCCGCACCAGCAGGTAAATGCCATATGGGCCAGCTCGGCATCGCACCCTTCGATCTGCAACTGGCAGAGATCGCCGGGCTGGGTGGCGAGGGTGAGCAGGGAGAGCTGGTTGCTGGCGGCAACGGTCTGGCGCCGGGTGAGGTTGGCGCAGCGGATGGTGGATTTGAACATCCCCGCCAGCCGGTTCAACTGCTTGGCCTGGGTGATGCTCAACCCCTGCTGGCAGTAGAAGGTGATTTCGCGGGTCAGCATCAGGCCGGGATCGGCAGGGCCTTGAGTACGGCGTTGGCATCCAGCAGCACGGTTTCCAGTGTCACCTGATGGATGGGGCAGCCGAGGAAGCGCTCTTTCTGCTCAATCTCGATATCGGAGGCAATCAGCACCAGATCGGCGCTGGCAATATCGCGGGCGGTCAGCATGTTCTCCATGCCCATGGCGCCCTGTGTTTCGACCTTGATCTTGAGCCCCAGCGCAGTGGCGGCTTTTTGCAGGGCATCGGCAGCCATATAGGTATGGGCAATACCGGTCGGGCAAGCGGTGACGGCGACGATCTTCATCTGCTCTCTGTGATGCTGACAAGGGGGAGCCACAAGATAGCGCCAGCGGGGGGCTTTTACCAAAAGTCCATATGAAAAGTGGGATCTTGATGGGGATATGCCTGCCCCTTGAGCGGCAGTGCAGGCAGATGTCGGGCCAGTCGGGTGTCTGGTTTCCCAAAACAACAGGGCCACCCGTGTGGGTGGCCCTGAACAATCAGCGACAATCTTGAGGGGATCAGGCGGTCTGGGCAGCCAGCTCGGTGGCTTTCAGTTCGCGCTTGATGCGGCGGATCTTGCGCTCTTCGGCCACGGCTACGCAGGCCATCAGCACCAGACAGGTGGCTGCGGCGATGTCCAGCGCGGCGAAGGTGCCGGTCCAGCCGGTCAGGCCGAAGATGGGGGTGCCATCGGCGATCATGCCCAGACCCAGTTTGGCGAAGCTGTCACCGATGAGGTAGGCAAAGGTGCCCTTGACGCCATCGGCCACGCTGATGCCCTGCTTGGGTACGAAGCCCACGGCGGCCACGCCGATCAGCAGTTGCGGACCAAACACCAGGAAGCCCAAGGTGAACAGGGAACCCAGGAACATGAACTGGGTAGTCGCATGCTGGTAGAGACCCAGGGTGGCGATGATCAGCGCCAGCGCCACGCAAGCCACCAGACCACGACGGCCGTTGGCCAGATCGGAGAGGTAACCCCACATCAGGGTGCCGACCAGTGCGCCCACTTCGAAGAAGGTGAAGCCCTGAATGGCGATCTCTTTGGAGAAGCCCAGCACCTGGTGAGCGTAGACGGTGGACCACTGGTCGATACCGATGCGCACCACGTAGAGGAAGATGTTGGCAAAGCAGAGCAGCCAGATCACCTTGTTCAGCAGCACGTACTTCACGAAGATCTGACCCTTGGTCAGCTTCTGCTCTTCGGTGGCGATATCTTCTTCGCTCGCCACTTCGTCAAACAGCTCTTCCACCTTGCCCAGGCCATAGGCTTCCGGTGAATCGCTACCAAAACGCAGGCCGATAAAGCCGACGACCAGCGCGATGATGGACGGGAAGATAAACATGCCGAGCACGTTGCCATCAAACAGGTAGTTGGCACCGAACAGCGCCACACCGGCCGCACCGGCACCGCCCACGTTGTGGGAGAGGTTCCACATACCCAGATAGGTGCCGCGCTTGTTGCGCGGAGTCCACTTGGTGATGGTGGAGTAGCTGCACGAGCCGCCACAGCTCTGGAAGAAACCGCTGGCTGCGTAGAAGAAGATCATGAAGTAGAGGCTAAAACCGGTGCCGCCCATGCTGGCGCTGAAGCCCAGCATGCACAGAGCGGAGAGGATCAGCATCAGCGGCAGGAACTGCTTGGTGTTCTTGCCATCGGCGTAGTAGGAGACGATGGTCTTGCCCACCCCGTAGGTGATGGAGAAGCCAAGGCCGATCATGCCGAGCTCGGTCATGGAGAGACCGTACTCCTGGATCATGTCATTTTGCGCAATGTTGAAGTTCTTGCGGATCAGATACATGGTCAAATAGCCAATAAATACAACCAGATAAGATTGCATAAACGGCTTGAACCAGAGCTTGCGCCGGGCTTCGACCGGCAGGTCCAGGGTGGGGACCCGGACCTGTTGGAGAAATTTCAACATCTTCGTTCATCCTCTGCGAGATAGACGGTATTTCCGCCGCGCCCCTCATTTGTAGATAGGTTGTAAGAGGTCACGCCACGGAAGGGGGAACGGAAAGTCAGGGGCTGCCAGCCGTTGCTGCGCTCGACGCTCCATCCATATAAACCCGGGCCCGGCACGGGATGACGGGGCACATTGCCCGTCGTGGTGCGGGTCACGACATCAGGTGAGGTGACTCTAATCAGGGGTGAAATAAATGGCTTGAGAGCCATCCCTAGTGGGGCTAGGAAATTTTCCTAGTTTTGTCCGATTTGGACCCCAAGCGTGAAGAGGATCACATTGAGCAGGCCAGATTGATGACGAAGTGGCCAGCTTGGCGAACGGTTTGGCTGTCACAGTCCGGTGACATGGCCGCCCGGTGCAAGCGGCCTTGTATTGGTTTTTCGGTTGTCTAGACCTTCAGCAGAGGGGATGGCGAGTAGTCATGTCTGTCTGCCTCACTGATGTCAGAGGAGGCCGATAATCGGCTCAGACTATGGTGATGCAGGGTGGTCAGGGCCTGATAGAGGGTGCTGCCATCCATGGCGCTCAGGGGATGCTGGCTCCAGAGGATGAGATGATTATCCGGAGAGAGTGCGATACGCGGGCTGGCGGGATTGGCCGAGAAGAGATTTTGTTGCAGTAGCGCTATGGCCTGCTCTGCATCTTTGAGGGGAGAGAGGCGCATAAAGAGGGCAAGCTGGCTATCGCCGATCGCTGCCAGATGGATGGTATGGCTATTGTCCAGTGTGATGCTGGCAACACCCTCTGTGGTAGTGAGCGGGATCCCGAGGTGGTGGCCCAGGGCGTTTAACGCGGCGTCAAATTGTTCGTTCATGTGTGGCTGCCTGCAGCAGAGGTGGAGAGAGGTGGGCAAACTATCGAAAAACAACCATTTCATTTGTCATTTATGGGTGTCGATTTTGTTGCTATCGGTCACTTTGCAATATGGCTAAAAATTTCCGACCGGCAGTGCAAGGAGAGGGGAATAGCACTTTTTATACTCGCGGCTCACTCATGCCATTCGAGGTAAACATGACCTTAGCGATTCACTCTCTTCACCAACAGGTAACCCGACTTGTCGAGCAGCAACATGGCGAGGTGACCGGCAAATTGAGAGGCGGCGTGGCTGCCAACACGGAGGGACGTTTTCAGGGGTTGACCGTCACCAATGGTGCCCGGGATACAGAAAAAGCATTCGCCCGGGAAGTGCTTCATCATGTGCAGGAGATTGCCCTCAATCAGAACGATGTCGCTGAGCTGCACAAGAGCACAGTGCGTTTCAATCAGAACAACTTTGAGCTGCGCAGCCTCGGCCATGGCCAGAGCCAACTGGTGGGATTGCGCAGCGACCAGCTGACCCTCAGGGATGCCAAGACCTTGCTGGATGCCGCCATGCGTCAGCAGGGGGCACAACGTCACGGGGCGAGCGCGCCAGCAGGTCAGGATGCGCCGCCATTGCCGCCACGTCAGGCTCCGGCCCTTCCTCCGCGCAATGCCGGCCCGGACTGGCCCAGCAGCATGAACGACTGATGAGTGCCGCGCCCAGAATGGTGACCCCTGCGGCGGTTGATCCTTACGGGGTGCAGACGAAGCGGGAACTGAGCAGCAGGCTGGCCGGTTTACAGCAACAGCTGCAACCCTCGGTGCAACCTGATCGTTATCTGCAAAGCCGCGATGGCAGTCAGCTCAACCGCTTCAACGATATTCGCGCCAACAAGATGACCGCCGTGCGCCCTGATCTCAACGCCAACTATGTGCAGGTCGGAACCCATCGCTCCATTGCTTGCCAGTACCCGCTCGACAGTCAGCTGGAGAGTCATCTGCAGATGCTGTTCGACAACCGGACGCCGGTACTGGCGGTTCTGGCGTCCGCCAACGAAATCGCCAATCCCCAGTTCAAGATGCCCGACTATTTCCGTCAGAGCGGCCAATATGGGGCGGTATCGGTAAAGTCCGATCACAAGATGAGTGTCGACCTGGGTGATGGCATTCAGGCCGATGTTTATCAGATGGCACTGACCATGCCCGGCTCTGGCAAGAAGGGGATCCAGGTGCCCGTGGTTCATGTCAGCAACTGGCCCGATAAAACCGCCGTCAGTGCCGAGGTGACTGAACGGCTGTCAGCCCTGCTGGAGCAAAATGCGCAAGCGAAGCGCGCCATGTATGAGAAGGCGGGCAGTTCGGCGGTGGGGGATGAGAACAAATTGCTACCGGTGGTTCATTGCCGTGCCGGGGTGGGACGTACCGCTCAGGTGATCGGTGCCATGGCGATGCATGAGCCGCGCAACAATCAGCTGAGCGTGGAGGATGTAGTCAGCAGCATGCGCACCAGCCGCAATGGCGTTATGGTGCAAAAACCGGAGCAGCTGGAGGTATTGATGACCCTGGCTCAGCATCAGCAGCGTCCATTACTGCGGGCATAACAGAAGGCAAATCCCCTTGGCGGGTTTGTTCGACAAACGCAAAGAGGCCACCCCGTGGGGTGGCCTCTTGTCATGTTTTACGAGCCTCGATGGCGAGGGGGAACTCAGGCCGCCTTGGCCAGGGTCACCTCGTCACTCTTTTTGACCCGCAGCTTTTTCAGGGCAACCGCCACCACGCCGGTGACGATGGCGCCGCAGACCATGCAGAGCAGCGCCAGCAGCGGTTTGTTGACCGCACCCAGCAGGGCGACGATAGGGCCACCGTGGGCAACGCTGTTGGTGATGCCAAACAGGAAGGCCATCACTGCAGCGGTCATGCTGCCCAGAATGTTGGCCGGAATAACGGCCAGCGGGTCACGGGCGGCGAACGGAATCGCCCCTTCGGAGATCCCCACCAGACCCATGGCACCGGCGGCTTTGCCCGCTTCGATTTCAGAGGCATCGAAGATACCCAGCTTGCGACCGAGCACGGTAGCCAGCGACATGCCGAGCGGCGCGGCCGGGATGGCGCAGGCCATGGCTCCCATAAACTGGGTCTGACCGGAGGCAATCATGCCGACGGAGAACAGGAACGCCACCTTGTTGACCGGGCCACCCATATCAAAGCCAGCCATACCACCGAGCACGATACCCAGCAGCACCAGGCTGCCACCGCTCATGGAGAGCAGCATGGCGTTGAGGCCAGTCATCATGTCGGCAATCGGGGCGCCGATGATGAAGATGAATACCGCAGCGATAAACAGGGAACCCACGATCGGAGCGATCAGGATCGGCACCAGCGGTTGCACCATCTTGTGGTACTGACGGGTCGCAATCCAGCGCACCAGATAGCCGACCAAGAGGCCCGCGATGATGGCACCGATAAAGCCGGTTCCGGCGTCAGCGCCGTAGAAGCTGCCGTTGTTGGCGATCCAGCCGCCGATAAAGCCCGGTGCCAGCGCCGGACGATCACCGATGGCGTAGGCGATATAGCCCGCCAGAATGGGGATCATCAGGGTGAAGGCGGCCACGCCCACGTTGAGGATCTGGTTCCACATGCTCCCTTCCGGGATCTGCATGCCGCTCGGGGTCGGGTTGCCGCCGATGGCCAGCGCCAGCGCAATCAACAGACCGCCGGTCACCACGAACGGGATCATGTGCGATACGCCGTTCATCAGGTAGCGATAGAGATCGGAACTGCCGCCTGCGCTCTTCTCGTCACCCTTTTTATCTTCTTTGCCAGCCACATAGGCCGGGGCTTTCAGCGCCTGCTCAATGAGACCCTTGCCATCCTTGATGGGGGCCTTGACGCCGGTCTTGATCAGCGGCTTACCAGCGAAACGGGCCATGTCCACCTGCTTGTCACAGGCAACCACGATGGCAGTGGCGCGGGCAATCTCGTCCGCGGTAGGGCTGTTCTTGACGCCGATGGAGCCGTTGGTCTCCACCTTCACCTCATAACCCAGCTCGCGGGCGGCGCGCTCCAGCGACTCGGCCGCCAGATAGGTGTGGGCGATACCGGCCGGGCAACCGGTGACACCGATGATGAAACCCTTGCTGGTGGCCGGGGCCGCGTTCTGCTCCTCTTTCTTGGCCAGCAGCAGCGCCAGCGCGTCGGCCGGGCTCTTGGCCGCCAGCAGCTTGGCGATAAAGCCCTCTTCGATCAGCTTGCCGGAGAGCTCGGCCAGCACCTCGATATGGTGATTGGCGCCGCCATCGGGGGAGGCGATCATAAAGAAAATGTGGGACGGCTTGCCATCTTCGGCGCCGTACTCGATGCCGTTGCGGCTGATGCCGATGGCGACCGCCGGGTTGCAGACCGCCGCACTCTTGGCGTGGGGCAGGGCCACGCCCTCCTCAAAGCCGGTGTTGCCCAGCTCTTCGCGGGCCCACAGATCCTTGATAAAGGCCTGCTCGTCGCTGACCTTGCCTTGCGACGCCAGCAGGCGGGCCATCTCGGTGAAGACCTCTTCCTTACGCGTCGCTTTCAAATCGAGATTGATCAGGTGTTCATTGATCAAGGTGGTGATCATGGCGCTCTCCCCGCTTCCGGTGACGGAAGCTATGCGTGAGTACGTATCGACGTACTGGATAAAAATGACCTGAACATTATCGCGGCTCGCCCGCCCCCTCCCTATCGGACAAATGTGCTAATCACTGGATTTTTGTGCGCAGTAAAACGCGATGTGATGAAGATCCCGTTTTCAGGCAGGACTCGCCATTTTCAGGTCATTTCTAATTTTTTCTTTAAAAACAAACAAATGAATTGGTGTCAGGCGCGCGGCAAGGTTTGTTATGCGCCATATCAATAAATTAATCACCTGCAGGATCTGGATTTATATGTGGTTTAACAGCGTCGCGAGATGTGACCTCTCTCACAAAAAGTCGCGGTTTCGCCGGGCGGATTAGGATTTTTATGCGCCTGATGGCGGAGGCCAATTGGATTGGCAGAGCGAGCGCAGAGGGGGATGGGAGACGTAGGGCGCAATGAACGAAGCGAATGGCACCGCCTGTTTGGGAAGCGCGTGTGGTGGCAAGAGAGGAAGTGGCTGAAAAGATAGAGGTGATGACGCGAATGTCCGAATACGCTGCGCTATTCGCACCAGCGGGCCATGACAGTGCAGGCACGAAATGAATGTTGCATCTGTCAGTTTAAAATACTGTCTATGCCTTAAATTTCGAATATTAATGTGGTTGTTGTGGTTATAAACCCACGTAGATCACAGATAAACCCTACCGCAGTAGGTAGCATGCCTCGACTGGCACTAACAATAAGCGAGAAAAATAACAATGCACTTCACTCTCAAACTGAGCGCGGTGGCGGTACTGCTTGCCCTCTCCGGATGCCAAAGCAGTGACGACAATACCCCGGGCGATGTCAATCTGCGATTGATGGAGACCTCCGACGTTCACTCCAACCTGCTGAGCTTCGACTACTACCAGAACAAGCGAGATGACTCGCTGGGCCTTGCCCGTACAGCCTTGCTGATCAAGCAGGCCCGTGACGAGAACAGCAACAACCTGTTGATCGACAACGGTGACCTGATCCAGGGCACTCCCCTTTCTGACTATGTTTTTTCCCAATACAAGGGCGATCCCGATTATCTGACCAAGTCGGCAGGTCACCCCGCCATCAAGGTGCTCAACGAGCTGAAATATGACGTGGGCAACCTCGGCAACCATGAATTCAACTACGGCCTCGAGTTCCTGGCGAAAACCCTCTCCGGGGCCAACTACCAGGTCGTGAATGCCAACGTCTTCGATGGCAACACCCTCAAGCGCGGCAGTGACGGCAAGGTTGACTGGGATGCCATGCCGCAACACTTCAAACCCTATGTGCTGCTGGATCGTCAGGTAAAAGATGCCAACGGCAAGACGCAGACCATCAAGGTGGGCGTGCTGGGGATGAACCCGCCCCAGATCCTCCAGTGGGACAAGCACAACCTTGAAGGCAAGGTCGTCGTGGCTGACATGGTCGAGACTGCCGAGCACTACATCCCCGAGATGCGTGCCAAGGGTGCCGATCTGGTGATCATTGCGGCGCACTCCGGTATCACCGGCACCCCGCAAGAGCCTCTGATGGAGAACGCCGCCATCTATCTTGCCCAGGTGAAGGGGTTGGATGCCCTGCTGCTGGGCCATGCCCACAAAGCCTTCCCCGGCGAGTATCCCGATATCGAAAAAGTGGATAACAAAACGGGCAAGATTGCTGGCGTTCCGGCCGTTATGCCCGGCGTGACCGGTAACCATCTTGGCATCATCGATCTCAAGTTGACCTATCAGGATGGGCGTTGGCAGGTGGCGGATAGTCACTCTGAACTGCGCAAGGTCAAAGCGCTGCCAAGCGGTGAAGAGGATCAGGGGGTCGTGAATCTGATCCAGACCGTCCACGATGAGACCATTGAGTGGCTGAGCCTGCCCATCGGCAAGCTGACCGCCCCTATTCATAGCTTCTTCTCGGTCGCGCAGGATGATGCCTCCATCCAGATCGTGAGCGATGCCCAGCAGTGGCATGTCGAGCAGGTGAAAGCGGATTGTCTGAAGCAGAACGGCCTTAATTGCGGCCTCAAGGAAGACCTGCCCGTGCTGTCGGCGGCGGCGCCGTTCCGTGGCGGGCGTAACGGTCCCAACGACTACACCTGGGTGCAGGCGGGCGACATCTCCGGGCGCAACGTAGCGGATCTCTATGTCTTCCCCAATACCTTGCAGGTGGTGAAAGTCGATGGCGCCACCGTGAAAGAGTGGCTGGAGAAGAGTGCCGTCCAGTATCGTCAGATTGACCCGAACTCCGATCAGGCGCAGTGGCTGGTGGTCGACGATTTCCGTCCCTACAACCTCGATGCGATCAAAGGGGTGAGCTACGAGGTGGATGTCACCCAGCCTGCTCGCTATAACCAGGATGGCAAGAAGGTCAGCGACAGCCAGCGCATTAGCCAGCTCACCTACAATGGCAACGCGATCGATCCGAAGCAGAACTTCTACGTGGTCACCAACAACTACCGCGCCAGCGGTGGTGGCAGCTTCCCGGGCATCAATGGTCAGGCACTGGTACACGAAGATCCGATGGAAACACGGGAAGTGCTCTCCGCCTATGTGAAGCAGCTGACCAAGGACAAGCCGGAAGGTTTCGAAGTCAAAGCCGCTGACAACTGGCATCTCAAGCCGTTGCCCGCCAAGACCAAGGTCTACTTCTACTCCTCGCCAAACCCCGAGGTCGAGAAGCTGGCAGGCCCTGCTCTGAAACGGGTGGAAGGCGTGGTGGCCAACGATCCCAAGTTTGCCAATCATGCTGTCTACCAGCTGTTAGGTCAGTAATGCCGGGCGGCCTGCGGGCCGCCTTTTTTTGCCCCGCTCATGCCATTACACAGCTTGTGGGCCGGTCAACTACTCTGGCTGCTGCGCTTGGCTCGATAGCGATGCACGAGCCAGTCAATTCCCGCCATTGCCGCCGCGACGCCGATCATGATCCGCGTGAGGCGGCCGCCCTTCTGCCATGAGAGCAAATCCAGATGAAAATCCTGCCGGATAAACTCCGGGATCAGGCCGATAGGTGCGGTAATTGCCAGATAGGATATTAATTTTCTTAAAAACAGATAGTCAGGATTTGGAGTCTGTTTGTGTTGGGTCATTTTTATATGTTGGCGTGATGTGTGATAAAACTAAAAACAGGGGGTTCATTAATTTTTGGCGATTGTCTCTGGAAGATAAAGCCAGCGGATAAGCGGGCCTTTTCTGGAGGCAAAACGAATTTTAATCCAATCATCTTTCTGCTCAAGGATTTCAACTTTGTCATTATGAATTAGATAGGCCTTGGTCTTTGATGTTTTTTCAGGTGATGAGTAGAGAAAAACTTTCTCAGATGTGACTGGCCAGAGAATTTTCTTGCCATCAAAGTCAATCGCCACGGTGTCCAGTTTATCCCCCTTATTATTAAATGTGTGCTCGTAAAGAGGGAAGGTCTCAATCTCGGAGTTTTGGATTTGATACTCTGTTGTTTTATATAGCCAGAGCTCACCCTGAGAATTATATTGGTAAGTGTCGTAATACCATACAGGGCCGGAGCGGCAAGAACTAACCAAAGAAAGAGCGTCTGATCGAACTGCAAGGTTGTAGAGATCCCCACAGGCAGAGGTGGGCATTTTATAGTCCGCAAATTTTAGCTTTTTAAATGCTGCATTTATATGGTTATACAAGAATACATAAAAGACGGTATTTACCATACCGAGAGAGCTAGAGATTGCGATATCTTTGTAACCGTCAAAGTTGAAATCTTTTATGATAATGTCAGATTGCAGTTCATCATCAACACATATCAGTGTTTCTTTCTCTTTTCCGGTAGCCAATAAATAATAACAGTCATTTTCTTTTTGTATTTCAACTTTGACTCCGCTAATCATATAAGATGAGTTTGTCTTTGCTGAGACGGAGAAACACAGCAATAAAACTGTAATGATGACAAGATATTTCATGGTGATTTATTCTTTTGCGTGATTTTTTGAAAAGTGTTGCTTTCGTATTTTATTTACTGTCTTGGATAGTTTTTATAAGTGTGAGCTGGTTTTTATCAACGATGTAATAGTTTGTGTAATAAATAAAAGACTTTCCGTCTTGACTGTTTTCAACTTTAACCGCTGTGAGAAGGCGGCTATCAATTTGGGGCGATTCAATCCATTCTCCCACACGGATATCAGAATCATTACTCACATCATATGAGCTATAGGCATTAAATACCGCATCCAGCACCTTACCCGTGCGTTTGTTGACAAGGACTTGATCATAACAACCTGATGAACCACATCCCCAGCCTGTCAGTACATATTCACCAGCATATACAGGCTTTTGTGACAAGGCCGCGGTAAGTCGGGTTCGGAATGTTCTGGCCAATTCAGAGTCTAGTGAAAGTTTGGCTGGCTTACCTCTATATACAGGTGGTGCCGGGTAGTCTTCTGTCCGAGGTGGAACTTGAGATCCGGTTTCATTAGCAAATGAGATTTGGCTGGATAACCCGAGGAAAAACAATAAGTAAATAACGCATGATTTCATAATATTTTGTTTTGATATTTAAAGTTGTGGTACCGTAGGGGTAATAAACTAGGTGAATTGCACTGCTTATTTGGTAACAAAATTGTGGCGTCTGGAAGGTCGAGGTGATTAAATGAATGTCTAAATACGCTGCACACGTCTAACCGACGTTTCTATGGTATGTCGTCATAGTTGAACATTTCTGAGTCCCAAGTCATACCTTTAAAATCCTTCCATCGTTTTAACTGTCTTTCATAATATGGTGTGCCTACATCAATAACTGAACCCATAGATATCAATTCATTATCTATTATTTTTACTGTTCGAGATGAATTGCAAATTTCAGCTTGCTGGTAAAGAAAATCGAAGATGTATTTTCTACCACCCTTACAGTTCTCTATGCGTATTCTCTCTTCTAGTTTTTTATTTATAATTTCTTTTAGGGCTGCCTTTTCATTTTTTTTCATCCTTGCACCAAATACTATTCCAGCCACTTGGTCAAAATCATAATGAAAGAGGCGTTGATAACTACTATATTCCGACTGACCTGATATCCAGTGATTAGGCTGTAGAAGTAACAATCTAACTTCCTCTTCATAATCCCAGCATTCATTTTTTGTTAGTAGTTGCTGTTTTATTTTTGAATGAAAAAGCAAACGCTCACTATCTGATTTGAATTGAAGTCCTGTGTTAAAACTGGGAAGAAGATAGAATGCATTTATAGGTTCTAATTGATTATTGTATTGAATCTCTTCTAGAGGGAAATCACAACCTATCAGACTGGTATGTCCATCACTAACGATTAATGAATCCTTTGTTCTATGAGGGCATTGATTTAATTTTTTATTAATTGGTCTATATATTAAGCAGTAACCGGTGTGGCTAGATGCATAATGGGACCACATTAACATATCGCTATTTGATTTTGAAAGAGAGACCGAATAGCCTGCATTTGGTGCATAGAGTGACAGTAGAGATGATAGCTGGTTTATATGACTATTTAACTGTTCTAGTTTGAACAAATTAAAATTATTGCTCTCGTATGCATGAGATATTAAGTTTTTTACATGGTGTTCATACTCAGAAAGAATTTTCTCGTAAGAGATAGGGCTTATGTTTGATAAGTAATTGGCAAAAAAATCTATATATTCACTATCTTTCCATAGCGCTCTGAGCACTCTTTTCCAAATTTCTGTACTATTTCCAGGAAACTCAAATCTTGATTGCATATCAATTGGGTCGTTTAGCTCTTCACGGGAGGCAAAGTACCATTCATCATAAATAAGCTCTTTTTGAGATAAAAGACCTGGTGAACGGTATCTATATACGTGCATTGATTATCCTGTTTTTATTTTATGAGAAAAGGAAAAAATAGGTTGTATCTCATATATTGGGCCAAACATCGTAGGTTGGAGCTGAACGAAGTGAAGCCAAAAGTTTACTGCGACAATATCTTAATTGCTTACATCGACTTCAATCGCCCTTGGAAATGGCGGTAAACATCATCGTTATTAAAGCCATCCACATTCTGGCTGGAGAAAATAAGCGGGGTGACTCCTTGTGCCAGTGCCAGTTTCTGTGCTTCGACAACCAGCGTATTGATCAGCACCATGCCGGAGATGGAGGAGAAGGCGCCGGTGACCCGATCATTGACCTCGCACAGGCCATCGCCCGGCGGCACGCAGTTATCCAGTACCAGATCGGCCAGCTCCATCAGTTTTTGGCCAGAAGGGTGACGACTCGGGTTTTGCGCCGATTGCGCCACTGAGGTAATAGCGATCACCTTGTGGCCGCGTGCTCTGGCAAGCTGGGCCCACTCGATGGGCAGGGCGTTGCGCCCCGAATTGGAGATGACCACCATCAGATCCCCCGGCGCAATCGGCTGCTCCTCCCACAGGATGGCGGCAAGCCCCGGCAGCTTCTCCAGCGCCGAGCTGCGCAGGGCTCCATCGGCGGTGGTGACGGTGGAGTCGAGCACGGCGTTGATATTGCCAAGGCCACCAGCACGGATAAACCCCTCCAGCCCGACCATATGGGAGTGCCCGGTGCCCAGCATATGGATCATCTTGTTGTGGACGATGGCCTCGCTAAACCAGTGGGCCGCCTGCCGGATCCCGGCTTCGTTCTGACTGACCATGGTAGCGATGCGCACTTGCAGTTTTTCGACGTACTCAAACATAACGGCGGGGATCCTTGTGGATTACTGGAGAGGGGGTTGTGGCCCAGGTGTGGCCAAGCGGCACGCTACCGCCCCTGGACGACAGCCTCCACTCTGCTGCTGTTAACCGATGATGTGGCGGGAGGTGATGGCGCTATGGTGGCCAGAACGATCTCGGCAACGCCCTTCCCAATCCCGGTTGCCAAGTGAGCCATGGTAATCAAGGTGGGGGCGATGCAAAACCGGCAGTAGGTAAAAACCTGCCAAGGATCAACAAACTACTTGCTTGATGGCGGGACTTGATTCGGTTGGTTGTGTGACGGATGACAGACTGGAGCCATCAATACTCCAGAAACTTCTCCCCGCAGCGTTCGCAGATCAGATGTTTTACATGGGTGGCCTGATAGGCGAGGGTCTGGCCGAATACCGCATTGGTCAGGCTGCTGGAGCGAAAGGCTTGCCAGAAGGCTTTGCGCGGGTCTTTAGGCATCACATCCTGACTGTGATCCCGTGGCACCAATACCACGATATGGCGGGTACGCTCACCACATTTGTCACAGCGGTGGATTTCACTCGGCGGATTCTGGTCGTGCGGGTTGCTCATAAAGGGGCTCGTGAAGAGAGTGGACGCCGATCATATTCCTCTCCACTTGGCTCTCAATCTCTCCTTGCTGGCGCAGTGAGCAGGCTCACGTTTTGCGCCGCCCTCTTTGTTATTTGACCTCGACAGCCGTCAGCCAGCGCACCGTAACCGCAGCGACTCAGGCAGACGCCCGCTTCTGCGGTTTGCTGGTGAGCGGTGATGATATGGCGGGTGGGGCGAGCTCGGGCTGCTGCAGACGGACCAGCCTTGCCAACTCAGGCCGATGCCCGCTTTTGCAGATTGGGGGTGATGATATGGCGGTTGGGGGCGAGTTCGGGTTGCTGCATCCGGGTCAGCAGCCGCCTTGCCGCCTGACGGCCAATCTCCCGCGCCGGTGAGCTGACAAAGGTGAGGGCAGGTGTGGTGAGTTCAGCTTCCGCCACATCGTCAAAGCCGAGCAGGGCCACCTGCTGGCCGATGTAGTTGTCCTTGCCCACGGTGCGCCCGCTTGCCTCCACCCCGTAAATGCCACCGAGCGCCACCTCGGGGTAGTGGCAGAGAATAGCGGTCACCTTGGGATGCTGGTGCAGCAGCTGGGCGATGGTGTCGGCGGCGCTGCGCTGGGTGCGTTCGCACTCCAATACCCACTCCGGTTTGAAGGGGAGGCCATATTGCAGCAGGCTGGCGCAGTAGCCGCCGATCCGCTCGGCGCGGGTGAGGGAGTCGGCCCGCCCGCCGACATAGGCGATATGGCGGTGGCCCTGCTCGATAAGGTAGGTGGTGGCTTGCTTGGCTGCGTGGGTATTGTCGGGGCCGATAAAGTCCACGTCATCGCGATAGTAGGAGCGGGCGGCGCACACCACCGGCAGTTCGGAATCGAGCAGGGTCTCCAGTGTCTTGGCCGCCGCGCCGCGCACCGGATTGAAGATGATGCCCGCCACTCCCTGCCGTGACAGGGACTGGATGCTCTGTTGCAACCGCTCCGGGCTGTGGCCGCATTGGGTCAGAAATAGCAGATAGCCCTGCTGCTCCAGCACCTCGCTCACCCCGGCGGTCACTTCGGTATAGAAGGGGTCGGTGATGTCGCGCAGGATCAACCCCACCAGATTGGATTGCTGGCTGCGCAGGTTGGCGGCGGCGCTGTTGGGCACATAGTCGAGCTCTTTTATCGCCTGCTGCACCCGCTCGGCGGTGGCTGGCGAGATGCGCCCCTTGCCGTTGAGCACCATTGAGACGGTGGTGACCGACACTCCCGCCCGCTGGGCGACATCGGTGATCTTGACGTTTTTCGAGACGAGCGGTTTGGACGGCATAGGGCGAACGGGGTGCGATGGCTGGTTGAGTGCGAGGCCCCAGCATACCTGCTAAGATGCTCAAGTGAAACGTTACATCACCATCTGGCCGATCCGGCTCACAAATTTGGATCCTGCTGCCAGCCAGCCCCCTCATTCTGTGATCTTGTCGGCACTTGCAAGTTGATAAAACGATTTATCATCCAGCAAAACCTGATGCTGACCCGCGCCTCTGCTTCGAGATTGCGTCGAGATCGCCTCGAGCGGGGGAGGGCAGCCGCAGATATTGCTGTTTATTCACAAGGAGCCGTTTCATGGCCAAGCCTCAAGCCAAATCCACCATCTGGGAGTTCCTGCAGAGCCTCGGCAAGACCTTTATGTTGCCGGTCGCCTTGCTGGCCTTCTCGGGCATTCTGCTCGGTGTCGGCAGCTCGCTCACCAGCGATGCGGTCAAGCAGAGCATGCCCTTCCTCGACAATACCGTGCTGCAACTGCTGTTCCTCTGGATGACCAAGGTAGGGCTGGTGGCCTTTATCTACCTGCCGGTGATGTTTGCGGTGGCCATTCCGCTGGGGCTGGCGCGAGAAGAGAAGGGGGTTGCGGCCTTTGCCGGTTTCGTCGGCTATGCGGCGCTCAACCTCTCCATCAACTTCTACCTGACCGTGGCCAACGTCATCGGTGACGCGGCAGTGGAGAAGGCCTACGGGGTGAAATCGATCCTCGGCATCAGCTCCATCGACACTGGGATTCTAGGGGCCATCATCGTCGGGGTGATCGTCGCCAAGTTGCACGCCCGTTTCTACACCTACAAGATGCCCGATGCGCTGGCCTTCTTCGGCGGTGCCCGCTTCGTGCCCATCATCACCGTGCTGGTGCTGGGGGTTGTCGGCTTGGTCGTGCCGTTCGCCTGGCCCTGGTTTGCCGCTGGCATTAATGGTATCGGGGCGCTGATCTCCCACGCCGGTCCCTTCGGCCCCTTCCTGTTTGGTACCGGTGAGCGTCTGCTGCTGCCGCTCGGTCTGCACCACATTCTGGTGGCGCTCATCCGCTTTACCGAAGCGGGCGGCACGTCGCTGGTGTGCGGCAACGAAGTGAGCGGCGCGCTCAATATTTTCTACGCCGAGCTCTCTTGCGCCGACACCAGCGGCTTCTCGGTCTCTGCCACTTCGTTCCTCTCTCAGGGCAAGATGCCTGCCTTCCTGGGCGGCCTGCCGGGCGCGGCGCTCGCCATGTATCACTGCGCTCGTCCGGAAAATCGCGGCAAGATCAAGGCGTTGCTGGTCTCCGGCGTGGTGGCCTGCGTCATCGGCGGGATTACCGAGCCGCTGGAGTTCCTGTTCCTGTTCGTGGCACCGGTGCTCTACGTCATTCACGCCATCCTGACGGGTCTGGGCTTTATGACCATGGGGCTGCTCGGCGTCACCATCGGCAACACCGACGGCAACCTGATCGATTTTCTGGTGTTCGGCGTGCTGCAAGGCACCGCCACCAAGTGGTATCTGGTGCCGGTCGCGGCCGCCATCTGGTTTGCCATCTACTACAGCGTGTTCCGCTTCGCCATCGTGCGCTTTAACCTGAAAACCCCCGGTCGCGAGATTGAGACCAGCGAGGCTGCCCAGCCCGCGGGCAAGAAGGTAGGCAACAGCGGTTACAACGGTGAAATCATCCTCAACGCCCTGGGCGGGGCTGATAACATCCTGGCACTGGACAACTGCATCACCCGCCTGCGGATGTCGGTGCAGGACATGAGCCGGGTCGATGACAAGGTACTGAAGGCGAACGGCGCCATCGGGGTGATCAAGCTCGACGAGCACAACCTGCAGGTGGTGATCGGCCCGCAGGTGCATCTGGTGAAAAATCAGCTGCAGAGCCTGATGGGGGCCTGAACCGGCCAATAAGATCCGAACGGGGGGCGCAAGCCCCCCTTGTTTGCCTCTCCCAATATGTCTCCTGTTTATGGAGGGAGAAACTTCATGCACGATATTTATGACTTCGACCGAGTGGTCGACCGCCACGGCACCTACTGCACTCAGTGGGACTATGTAGCCGACCGTTTTGGCCATGCCGATCTGCTCCCCTTTACCATCTCCGATATGGATTTCGCGACCGCCCCCTGCATTCGCCAGACGCTGGCAACGCGGCTCGAACACGGGGTATTTGGCTACAGCCGCTGGAATCACGATGACTTCAAGGGGGCGGTGATCGACTGGTTTGCCAACCGCTATGGGGCGAGCCTCGACCCCGAGACGCTGGTCTACGGTCCCTCGGTCATCTATGTGATTGCCCAGCTGGTGAGCCTCTGGTCGGCGCCCGGCGAAGGCGTACTGGTGCATACCCCAGCCTACGACGCCTTCGGCAATATGCTGGCCGCCAACGACAGGGGGCTGCTGCCTTGTCCGCTTAAAAAAGAGCGGGGGAGTTACCAGATCGACTGGCAATGTTTCGAGCAACAGGCGGCCCGCCCCGATTGCCGGATTTTGCTGCTCTGCAGCCCCCACAACCCCACCGGCCGAGTCTGGACGCGGGATGAACTCGGCCGGATGGCTGCTATCTGCCAGCGCCACGGGGTCAAGGTCATCTCGGACGACATCCATATGGATGTGAGCTTTGCCCGCTATCTGCCGTGGAGCGAGGTGGCGCCGGACGATCACTGGGCGCTGGTGAGCTCGGGCTCCAAATCCTTCAATATTCCCGCCCTTGGCGGCGCCTACGCCTTTATCGCCAACGCAGCGGCGCGGGCCGCCTATCTGCAGCGGCTCAAGGCGGCCCATGGCCTCTCATCGCCGCCCATTCTCGGGGTGCTGGCCCATATCGGCGCCTATCGGAACGGCGGTGAGTGGCTCGATGCGCTGAAAAGTTATCTGCACGGCAACCTCGCCCATGTGGCGGCGAGGCTCAACGCAGCCTTCCCCGCCATCGACTATCGGGTGCCCGAGGGGACCTATCTCGCCTGGATTGACTTGAATGGCCTTGGCATAGACACCACCGAACGGATGGATGCGTTGCAAACCTTGCTGGTGGAAAAATACTGGGTCGCCATCATGCGCGGCGACACCTATGGCCCGGAAGGCAAAGGCTATATCCGCCTCAACGTCGGTTGCCCGCGCTCGAAAGTAGATCAAGGACTCGACGCCCTGATCGGTGCGCTGGGGGTGCTGGTGTAGGGGCAAATCCATTCAACATGAGAAACAAAACGGGGCCATCAGTGATGGCCCTGTTTGGTGGGGGAATAGCAAAAAAACCGCCCCGGAGATCCGGGGCGGTTTTTTATTTAGCGATACCGAGATGAGCCGTGTGGGTGGGCTGGGGCTCAGCGATAGCGGCCGCGTACCGAGCTGCTGGCGCGGCCGGCCATCTTGATCAGACTCTGGCGGGTGTGCAGGTGGCAGAGCGCGACGCCGAGGGCATCTGCCGCATCCGCCTGCGGGGTGGCGGAGAGTTTCAGCAGATGGGTCACCATGTGCTGCACCTGCTCCTTGGCGGCGCCGCCGGTGCCGACTACCGCCTGCTTGATCTGGGTGGCGGAGTATTCGCTCACCGGCAGATAGGCATTAACTGCGGCGACGATGGCGCTGCCCCGGGCCTGTCCCAGTTTCAGGGCCGAGTCGGCGTTGCGGGCCATAAAGACCCGCTCGATGGCAAACTCGGTGGGTTTGAACTGGGTGATGATCTCGCATACCCCGTCATAGACCTGCTTGAGGCGCTCCGGCAGCTCGCCGCAATCGGTGCGGATGCAGCCAGAGCCCAAGTATTCGGCCTTGCCGCCCACGACCCGGATAACCCCGTATCCGGTGATCCGCGAACCCGGATCGATGCCCAAAATAATGCTCATGGGTGTTGATTGCTCTAAACGCGAGTGATGGCCGCCAAGATAGCAAACTGTGGCCCGTTTGGCTGTATGTCCCGGGTCAAGCGGGCAAAGATTGGCCAGCCTGCGTCAGGCGTGGTTACCCCTTGAACAGCTCTATGGTGTCGCCATCCTGAAGGCTGCCCGCGCCGCGCACCACCACCCGATCCCCCTGCTTGAGGGCGCCGCTCACCGCCACCTGCTGGCTGTCGCCAAACAGCACGGTGACCGGCACCCGATTCACCTTGAGCGCCTTGCCGCTTCGCGCCACCTGATAGACCACGCTGCCATCGGTGCCGAGCACCAGGGCATCCCGTGGTAGCAGCATGCTCTGCTGATCCCCCAGTGGCAGGGCAACCCGCACCGGTGAGCCGATGATGAAAGTGCCTGCTTCCGGTTTGAGGCGCAGCTCGATCAGCCGCGATTTGGGATCGGCGCTGGCGGCCCGCTGGTAATAGACGCCGTGACCGCTCAGCTGCTCCCCCTCCACCCGCAGCCGGGTTTTCGGCGCCAGCTGCTGGGCCCAGAGAATGGGGGCTTGCAGGCGGATATCCGGCTGATCCGGGTTGACCAGCTCCAGCGCCTGCTCGCCCGCGTCCACATGCTCGCCGGGCTGGATGAAGTGGTTGTTCACCACGCCATCGAACGGTGCATAGATGTGGCTGCGGCGCAGCTGTTCCTCGATCTGGTTCACCTGTATGGCGGCCAGTCGCTCGGCCAGCGCGGCCTGCTCCACATCGTAACTGGCCTTGTCGTACTGGCTCTGGGAGGCGCTCTTTTGCTGGTGCAGCCGGGTGATCCGCTGTGATTCGGCGCGGGCGAAACGCAGGTTGCTCTGCCATTTCGCCTGCTCGGCGCGAGCCTGCTCCAGCGAGAGGCGCAGTGCCGCGCTGTCGAGGCGCAGCAGCTCATCCCCTTTTTTGACCCGGCTGCCAAATTCGGCGATCCACTCCACCCGGCCGCTCACTTCTGCGCTGAGCGCAGCTTGCTGGCGACTCGCCACCGTGCCGCTGACCCAGATATTGGCGGCCGCATCCCCTCGGGTCACATCCGCCAGTGTCACCATCTTGCCCTGATCGGCCAATACCGGTAGCGCACTGCCTGCAATCAGCACGGCGCCAGCCAACATTCGGGTAATCATATGTGTCATCGATGAGCTCCTTGCTCAGGCCCGCTGGCGCAGGGGTTGTGGGATCGCCACCTGCTCGCCGAGACGCAGGAAAGCAGGCAACAGGATCAGGGTAAACAGGGTGCTGCAGCTCATGCCGCCGACAATGACTGTGGCGAGCCCGCGGTAAATTTCGCTCCCTTCGCTTGGGCTCAGCATCAGCGGCAGCATGCCGAAGATGCTGGTGAGGCTGGTCATGGCGATGGGGCGCATCCGGCTTTGCAGGGCATCGGCCACCGCCAGCTGGCGGCTCATGCCGTCCCGCTCGGCGGTGCGGGTCTGGTGCACCAGCAGGATGGCGTTGTTGACCACCAGTCCCAGCAGGATGACAAAGCCGATGATGGTGAGCAGATCCATCGGCAGCGGCACCAGCAGCCCGCTCAGTTGCAGCGCCAGCACGCCGCCAACCGAGGCAAGGGGCAGGGTGAGCAGCACCAGCAGCGCATCCTTGAGGGAGGCAAACACCCCCCACAGCAGCACCAGCAGGATCACCACGGCGAACAGGAAGATGGTCCCCAGATTGTCGAGCGCCTGTTGCAGGCTGTCGGCGTTGCCTGCGATCTGCAGCTCGCCGCCAGCGGGTAGCAGGGGCCGGATGGCAGCAAAACTGCGGTTTTTCAGGGTGTCGATCACCTGCTCCATGGTCATGCCCGCCGGAGGTGCTATCTGCAGGATGATGCTGCGCCGCCCATCGGCCCGGAAGATGCTGGCCGGGCCCATGTCATGCTCTACCCGCAACAGCTCGCCAAGGGGGACGATGCGCCCGGAGGGAGTAGCCAGCGGCACTGCCTTCAGTTCGTCCGGATTGGCGGAACTTTGCCCCATCAGCATGATGTCGAGTCGATCCTCGCCATCGAAATATTCACCGACCCGCAAGCCGTCGCCAAAGGTCTGGATGATGGTGGGCAAGGGCGTGCGATCCCAACCCACTTCGGCGAGACGCCGATCTTGCGGCACCAGTTTGAGCTCGGGGGCGGTGAAGTCGAGACTCGGTTCGGGCCGGATCTGTGCTCCCGGCAGGTCCTTGCTGAGGATCCCCATGCTGGCACGGGCCGCCTGATAGAGCTCGGGCAGGTTGCCCCCCTGCAGCAGCAGGGAGACGCCGTTCTCGCTGTCAAAGCCGCCAAACAGCGAACCCTGACCGCCGAACACCCGGGTGTCGGGAATGCCCACCAGCAGCTGTTTCATCAACAGGCTCTCCAGCTCCTTGATGCGGGTCTCGTCCTTGGGGCGCACGCCAATCTGGGCACCCCCCGGGTAGCGCAAGATGTAGTAGTTCTTGAGGGCTGGCTCTTTCTCCCCCTTCATGTAGGGGGCGAGGCGGGCGATCAGGGTATCGATCACCTCTTCGCGCTGGGCCTTGAGATTGACCCCGGGGGTGAAGTTCATCCAGACATCCACCGCGTCCCGTTTTACGTCCGGCAGATAATCCATCTTGGGCAGCAGCGCCCAAGTGGCCAGTGCCGGCAGGCTCATCATCAGGGTGATGACCGTCCAGCGCTGGCGTGAGGTCGAGGTCCAGCGGATCACATGACGAGTGGTGCGCTGCCACAGCGACTCATAGGGATCGATCAGCGTTTCATGTCCCATCCAGCGCGCCGCCACCGCGGGCAGCACGGTGACGGCGACCAGCATGGAGACCGTCACGGCGCAGGCGATGGTCAGCGCAAGATCGGCAAACAGTTGACCCTCCACATCGTTGAGCAGCAGCACCGGCAGGAAGATGGCGACCGTGGTGAGGGTGGAGGCGACCAGCGCCGTCCACACCTGACGGGTACCTTCGAGCGCCGCCTCCGCCTTGCTCAAATCCCCCCGCTCGTGGCGCCGGTAGATGCTCTCCAGCACCACGATGGCGGCATCGAGCACCATGCCGACGGCAAAGGCGATGCCCGCCAGCGAGATGATGTTGAGGGTGCGATCCATCACCTTGAGCAGGCAGAAGGTGAGCATGATGCTGATGGGGATGGCGAGGGCAATCATCAGGGTCGCCTTGAGCTGGCGCAGGAAGAGCCAGAGGATGGCGCAGGAGAGCAGCACACCGAGCCCCAGGTTGGCGGTGACCATGCTGACGGCGCGATTGATGTAGAGGGAGGCATCAAACGACTGCTCCATGTGCAGCCCGACCGGCTCCAGCACCTCGCGGTTTAGCTCGTTCACCCGGGCCTTGATCGCCTCAAGGGATGCCAGGGCGTTGGCGCCGCTCTCCTTGAAGATCTGGGCGGCGATGGCGGTATTGCCGTTCTGGATCCGCAGCACCGGGTTCTCCTCCCGGGCGACCCTTACCTCCGCCACATCCCGCAGATAGATGGGCAGGCCATCGCGCCAGTCCACCACCTTGTCCCCCAGCGTCTCGACATCGTAGCGACCGGCGAAGCGCAGCTTGTACTCCCAGCGACCGATGTCTAGCGTACCAGCTGACACGTCCCAGCCGGTGGTGGCCCGGCTGGCCAGCACCGGGATCTCCACCCCCAGCTCGGCGGCGCGGTAGGGGTCGAAGCGGATCTGGATCTGGCGCTCGTTGATCCCCTCGATCGTGACCGTCGAGACCCCTTCGATGCGCTCCAGCTCGGGTTTGACCCGCGCCTCGATCAACGCCTGATGATCATCGATCACCCCTTTGGCGCCGGGCAGTTGCTGGATGAAGAAGAAGGTGAGGGTATCGTTGCTGATGTAGTTGTTGACGTAGGGGCCGCCGATCTTGTCCGGCAATCCCGAGACCCGGTTCAGTCGCGAAATCACATCGAGTTGGGCGCGCTGCATGTCGGTGCCGAGGGCAAACTCCATGTCGATTTCGGTAAAGCCGGGATAACTCTCGCTGGTGAGGCTCTTGAGCCCTTGTACCCCCTGCATCTCCTGCTCGATGGGGTCGGTGATCTCCGACTCCATCTCTTGCGGCGAGGCTGAACGCCAGCTCACCGAGATGTTGAGGTGTGGACGGTCGATGTCGGGGAACAGCTGGATCGGCAGTCCCCGGATGCTGAGCAGGCCCAGCAGGAAAATCAGCACGATCGAGACCGCCACCCAGATGGGGCGTTCGATCGCCGTTTTGGCGAGGTTCATTCACTCTTCCTGAGTTGTTGTTATCGGCCATTCCGCTGGCCTTGCTTCCAAAGCCCCTGCAACAGGGACTCAAGCATTTAACTGGAATTCTCCCAGCTTGTAAATGCATGGTTAACAAACAAAAAAACCGGCCACGAGGGCCGGTTTGGTGCAGGTTTGCCAAGGGATCAGGCCGCGTGCTCGACCTTGTTTGGCTGCTTGTTTGGTTGCTGGGAGAAGCCTTCCAGCTCGCCCGGGGCGAAGTTGTCTACCTGAATCGCTTCGTAGCGCAGGGCATCGGCGGCCAGCAGTTTGTCCGCTTCATCCTTGCTCAGGATGGAACCGGCCAGCGCAGCGGCGACCAGCTCCGGCAGGGCCAGTTTGCGGGGCAGCTTGCCCTCTTTCTGGGCCTGCACCAGTTTCTTCTCGTAGGGCTGCACGGCGACCATGGCCTGGAAGGCGCGCTCCATCAGGCCGACCGGATCCGCCTCGTCTTTGCCCACATAACAGAGTGCGGTCAGACGGTCGCGGAACTCGCCCGGCTTCATCATGGCCAGACAGATGGCGTGGCAACGGTCGTCGGCCGGCATCTTGTAACCAACGCCGAACGGGAACACCACGCGCTTGAGTACGGCACCCACCACCTTGTTCGGGAAGTTCTGGAAGAAGCCCTCGAACGCCTTGCCAATCAGGTAGAGGTTGCGCTCCACCGCGTACTGCACGAACGGCAGATCGGAGACCATGCGGCCCTGATCCTCGTAGTGTTTGAGGGTGGCGGAGGCCAGGTAGAGGTGGCTCAGCACGTCACCCAGACGGGCGGAGATCATCTCCTTGCGCTTGAGATCGCCACCCAGCATCAGCATGGAGACGTCGGCGCACAGCGCCAGCCCTTTACTCATGCGGGAGAGCTGCTTGTAGTAGCGAGCGGTTTCACCGGCTACCGGCGCGCTGTTGAACTGACCCAGGGTCAGCCCCTGGAACAGGGAACCGAAGAAGTTGCCGGCGCCGAAGGCGATGTGCTTCATCAGCAGGGCGTCAAACTTCTCGAGACCGCGCTCCACGTCGGTATCGGCCGCCGCTTCCAGCTCGGCAAACACGTACGGGTGGCAGCGGGTGGCACCCTGACCGAAGATCATCAGGTTGCGGGTCAGGATGTTGGCCCCTTCCACCGTGATGGCCACCGGAATGCCCATGTAGGCGTAGCCGGTGTAGTTTTTCGGGCCCAGCTGGATGGCACGGCCGGCGTGGATGTCCATGGAGTCATCCATGATCTGGCGCGCCATCTCGGTCATGTGGTACTTGGAAATCGCGGTGACGATGGCCGGAGCCTGACCCAAGTCCAAGGAACCTGCGGTCATACGACGGGCCCCTTCCAGCTGATAGGTGAGGCCGCCGATGCGGGCCAGCGCCTCTTGCACCCCTTCAAACTTGCCGATGGACATGCCGAACTGTTTGCGCACGTAGGAGTAGGCGCCCACGGTGCGGCTCGCCATGTGACCGCAAGCGGTGCCCAGGGCAGGCAGCGAGATGCCGCGACCTGCGGAGAGGCACTCCACCAGCATGCGCCAGCCGCGACCGGCGTAATCCGGGCCACCGATGATCCAGTCGAGCGGAATGAACACATCCTTACCGAAGGTCGGGCCGTTCAGGAACGCCAGACCCATGGGGTAGTGGCGATCGCCGACGCGCACGCCGGGGTGGCTGGTGGGGATGAGCGCGCAGGTGATGCCGAGCTCTTCCTTGTCACCCAGCAGTTTTTCCGGGTCATAGAGTTTGAACGCCAGCCCCAGCACGGTGGCGCGCGGCGCCAGGGTGATGTAGCGCTTGTTCCAGTTGAGGCGAATACCCAGGACCTCTTCACCCTTGTGCATCCCCTTGCAGACGATCCCCTTGTCAGGGATGGCGCCCGCATCGGAGCCCGCTTCCGGCCCGGTCAGGGCGAAGCAGGGCACCTCTTTGCCATTGGCCAGCCCCGGCAGCCAGAAATCTTTCTGGGCCTGGGTGCCGTAGTGCATCAGTAGCTCGCCCGGTCCAAGGGAGTTCGGCACCATGACGGTGACCGCCACGCTCAGGCTCTTGGTGGCAATGCGGGTGACGATGGTGGAGTTGGCAATCGCCGAGAACTCGCGGCCGCCGTAGGATTTCGGGATGATCAGGGAGAAGAAGCCTTCCTTCTTCAGATAGTCCCAGACCGGCTCCGGCAGGTCTTTGGTTTCGTTGACGATCTTGAAGTCATCAACCATGGCGAGCAGGGTTTCGACCTGATTGTCGATAAAGGCCTGCTCTTCGGCGCTCAGTTCGGCCTTGCCGTAACCGTGCAGTTTTTTCCAGTCGGGGTTGCCGCGAAACAACTCGCCATCCCACCAGACGGAGCCGGCTTCCATGGCCTCCCGCTCGGTAGCTGACAAGGGCGGCAGTATCTTTTTGAAGATGCCGAACACCGGACGGGTTACCACCTTTTTACGGATGGAGGGCACGCCGAGCACAACGGCTATCGCCAGCACCAGCAGGACAAGCAATGTGATCATACCGAAGTTCCTTCTATTTCACTGTTTCCGTTGATTTATTGTTGGTTGTTACACGGCCAGGGAGAGCCTGGTCGACTCCACGGGCGCCCCGACTCCGGACGCCAGATAAGGAATAACGTTGCGCACCAGCCCTTCCACATCGAGCTGCTGGCCAAAGTCGGCCAGGGCGATGTCGCGCAGGGCATCGGCGGAGGCCATGGTGAACACGACGGTGCCCAGGGTGAAGTGCAGGCGCCAGAAGAGATCCGCTGGCGACAGGGCCGGATTGGCCTTGGAGATCGCCTGGGTGATCCGCATCAGAATGGGGCCGTAGTGGGCGGTGATAAAGCGGCGCAGGTGGCCCTGGCTGTCGATATAACCGCGTCCCAGCAGCTGCATAAAGATGGCCGGGCCATTGGCCCGCACCGCCGAGAGCTTCATCAGCGGCTCGACGAAGCTTTCAAACAGTTGCAACAGAGTCAGCTGCTCCTGCTCCATCAGTACCCGCAGGCGGGCATCGAGATCGGGCATAAACAGGCTCAGGTAACGGTCGAGTACTGCCTGGATCAGCTCCTTCTTGGAGCCGAAGTGATAGTTCACGGAAGCCAGATTGACGTCGGCCTCGCTGGTGATCAGACGCAAAGAGGTATCGGCGAATCCCCGCTCGGCAAACAGCACTTCAGCGGCATCGAGAATACGGTTTTTGGTATCGATTTTACTCACTGGACACCTCACTTAAACGAATGTTTAAAAAGTACGTTTCATAACGTGAAGTGTCAAGAGAATGTGAATGAGTGTTAGCGGAATGTTTTTCGATGAAAAAAGCAAAGTGGGCGGAACTTAGTCAAAAAGCAGGACTCTATATCTATGCCACTGCAATTAAACATTAAGTCTCGCCCAACCTGCACCATGCTAGTTGGGCCTTTTTTTTTGCGCGTTTGTTACCGGTTTGCGGTTTGCAGGCAAAAAAAACCGCCGCAGGGCGCGACGGTGGGGAAAGTGAGTTCGCGTCATCCTGACGGCAAACTGTCGATGCGAGTTCAGGCATGTATCGACGGGGGCAGTATGCCAGCCAGAGCCCCTCAGACTATGTCAGCTTCGCGGTATTTTGTGACAAAGTGTGGCAAGCACTGGCGTGGCCCAAGCTGCCGCTCTTTGTTATGCTGCTCCCTTAATATCTAAAGGGGAGAGAAGATGAAGTACCCGGTCGATACCCATACTCACACCATTGCCAGCACCCACGCTTACAGCACCATCCACGACTATCTGTCGATAGCCAGGGCCAAGGGGATCAAGCTGTTTGCCACCACGGATCACGGCCCCGAGATGGCCGATGCCCCTCATGTCTGGCACTTTGCCAACTTGCCCATACTGCCAAGAGTGGTGGATGGGGTCGGGATCCTGCGGGGTATCGAAGCCAACATCAAAAACCTGGAAGGGGAGATCGACTTTCCAGAGCGTTACGAGTCGCGCCTCGACATGATCATGGCGGGCTTTCATGAGCAGGTATTCCCTCCCTGCGATCAGGCAACCCACACCCAGGCGATGATCAACGCCATCAAGAGCGGTCGGGTCGACATGATCAGCCACCCGGGTAACCCCGCATTTCCCATCGACATTCAGGCGGTGGTCAAGGCGGCGGCCGACTATCGGGTGGCGCTGGAGATCAACAACTCCTCCTTCATTCACTCGCGCCCGGGCAGTGAAGGCAACTGCCGCGCCATCGTCGAAGCTGCGCGAGATTTGGGCGCCTACCTCACCTTCGGATCCGACTCCCACGTCGCCTTCAGCCTCGGCGATTTTGACCACTGTCACCGTCTGGTGACCGAAGCGGGCTTCCCGCAAGAGCGGATCCTGGTGCGCTCCCCCCGCGCCCTGCTCGATTTCCTCGAAAGCCGTGGCCGCGCCCATATTCCCGAGTTCGTCGATCTCTAAGACTGCTAACACCATGAGCCACCTCATAAAATCGAGTTGGCTCGATTGACACGCCGGTCATTTTTCATGAATCTGGATAGCAACCAGCCGGTATAGCTCAGTTGGTAGAGCAGCGCATTCGTAATGCGAAGGTCAGGAGTTCGATTCCCCTTATCGGCACCATATAAAACAAAGGGTTAGCTTCGCAGTGAAGCTAACCCTTTGTTATTTTTTGCTTCATACCCCTCCTTGTACCCCTCTTTTGCGATTTGCTACCCCTCCGGTTGAGTAACAAAAAAGCCCATCCTGCTTGGGTGGGCTTCTTGGGGTGACTTCTAGCCAAGACACTTCGCCATTGCCATATTGGCAAACTGATCGGCCATATACTGCCTTGTCGCCTCATCAGGCCATTGTGGCATCTTGTATGCTTCTATTGTTAGGCGGGTCACTATTCCCCACCAAACGGTAGCACCTTCATCTGCCCCCTTGTAGAGTGCGGTTAGTGTATCCGAGAGTAAGCCGCCCTGCTCTTGACGCTTCTTCATCACATCCAAAGCATAAGACGAGACACGATTGCAGTCGTGAGCATTACCCAAGCGATAGTCGCTGCCGTTTGGGTACATCTCAGACAGCTTTAGCCTAGCGATACATCGTCGACTTCTCTTTGACCAAAACAAAGCTTAAACGTATCTCTACTAATCGACTTCAATAACTCATCTTTTTTTGACATATCTTTAGGAAGTGGGTGCTCGAACATCAATTTCAAGAGAAATGCGTTAACATCATGAAACTCCTTTGGAACCCCTAATTTATCCCAAAAACCTCTTCCTTGTTTTTGGTTTTCTAACGCTTCTGCTTCATTATTTAGTGTGCCTTTTATACGCAACTCCATATTGGAACTTGCTAACATGGCATTAGTTTGACAGAGGTCCTTCGCGGCTTCATCAGACAGATTTGGATAAAAGCCTGTAACCAACACGCTTTCCGGCAACGTCATTATAGAAACTACATTTTTAGCCCAAGCATGGCCTACCAACATTATCAACACTGCCCCTAAAATCAATCTCTTCATCTTCCCCAAACTCCCGTTGTTCTGGCGAACATGCCGCTATTGTGTCGCTCGTCTAGCTATGACCTAGCCGTAACCTAGCCGTTATGATACCAGCTTACAGGCGTCAATTTGAGCCGTGGGAATCTGTTTCTTGCATGTTAACGATCACACAATTTTGGTTTGCGTCCGTTCGGTACTAGCCAATTGCTAGCCAATCACTAACCAGATATTACCGTTTTATTACCGTTGGGCTCTCACCGTTTTATCACCGTCGTTTGGATGCGGTGGGGTAGCAGTTGCCAGTACCTCACCATGCAAAACCCCAGTGCTGGCGCGGCTTACAGGTGCGTTTTTTGTTAGTGGTGAAGTTGGTGAGGTAAGTTTCCTATAAACCCCCTCAGCAATAGCCGTTGCTTGTGTTCGTGAGCAGCTCCCAGTGTGTCAATCCCTTCCCCTTGTCTATGTGTAATTACTTTATAAAGAGATCTACTTCACCACTTCACCAAATATGAATGAAAGCCAGCAGCAGCAAGGGTTAGCGGCTGGTGAGGTAGCCCGTTTTCTACCTCATGACTACCTCACCGCTTCACCACAAAAAAGCCCCGCCAAATCGGCAGGGCTCAAGGGGGTGCCACCAGCAACGGCTATTCTTGGGGCTGCGGCAAATCGTTCACCGGCAAACGGTATTCCTTGCGCCCCGATCTCGCTGGGCGTGATTCTATGCGCCCTTCCTTTTCCAGCATTGTTAACGCCCTCCCATATCTGCCCGCCATCGCGGGCTTTTCAAGGTGATATTCACAAAGATCGGCAGCAGTGAACCAGCGATTGGATCGCATCGGGCGGGCCAAGTGCCGGTCAACAATTGTCTCGTAATGCGGCCCCTTGTCGGTGTGCGAGTCGTTCGCCGTGGTGGCCTGCTTGCTGGTGGCCTCGTCGAGATACCAGCTTGCCCCCGCATCGTAGTCCGCTTTGACTTCAAGCCAGAACTGGCGCAACAGTTCGGGAGCGGTTTGGCTTTGACGGCCCGCGTCCCAACACCAGCCCAATAATTCATTCAGGCGGTCAAGATCTGCGGCACCTGCCATCTCGATAACAGCAAAACGAGCGTTCCCTGTCTGGTCTTTGAGAAAGTCAGTGCCGTTTACCGTCGCAATAAAGCCCGTCTGTCGGGGTTTCTCCGTGAATGATTTTGCGTAGGGTATGCGGAACCGATCCACATCGCGGGTAATGAACGCCTTCAATGCTCCGGCTTCGTGCCTTGTTGTCGTTTCCAACTCGGCCAGTTCCACAATCCAAGCCGAAACAGCGCGGCGTACATCGTCCGACTTGTTGGGGTCAATCGAGCAATCCAACGTCGAGCCCGTCACTACTGCGACCAGTCTGTTAACCCATGCCGATTTCTTGAATGACTGCCCCCCCACCAATACAGGCACGAGCTTTGATAGCCATCGCTGTTCATACAATGCTGCCACACACCCCACCAGCCAAGGGCGCAGGACTGAGGCGGCATAATCGGGCTCAGCAGCGTTGAGCGTTGCCAAGACAGCATCAACTCGGTGCACTTCATCCCATTTTGGGCCAGCCTCTAGCCACTCTCTGACAGGGTGATAACTGTTCAACTGGCACAGCGCGATCAAGTGCTCGTCTATCGCAGCATCGGGAACCTCGGCACGCTGGCAGGCGTCCACCAAAGCCGAACGCTGCCCCTCATCAGTTTTGCCAAGGCGACGGCCCTCGGCTGTCATGAGCTCAGGGGTTGCTGTCATGGTGTTATAGCGGTAAACCCATCCCTTATGCCTAAATACGGCCCACAGGTTAAGGGACGTTTTTAGCGGCTTTCCCCTCTCGTCAGTGTCCGGCAGAAATAACGGTGGTTCGATCTGCTCGGGGCTGGCTGGTGGCGCGAACGGGATCACATTGGTTGGCGGCGGCAGCGGCTTCATAGCGCGGCCTCCATGATCTCGGCCATTTGAGCGGTGCTCAGTAATGGAAACGTAATCGGCGTGGGCTGGCTAATAGCCTTTGCGGAGGTCTTAGCAACGGCTAACGGCTTGGTGCCCTCTCGCATCGCCTCGAATTGCTGGCGTTGCTCGTCGCGCTGTGCCCATGCCCACTCTCGGCGGTTGTGCGCGTGAATATCGGGGAAGTGCTCTCTGGCAATCTCTTGAACGGCTTTGACGCTATCCCCGCTGAAATTGCGAATGGTGATCAGGTCGAACTTGTCGCACAGCCTATTACCAGCGGGATCGCTTTGGTGGTGCGAGAAAATGCGCTCTTTGCCATCCGTCGAACTGGTCAGAATATGAACCCCAGCGGTGCCACTGGTTGATTCTGGTGCCATCCATGCGTTTCGCCCCTTTCGCTTATAGGCATAATGGGCGAGCAGCTCCGGCCATTCGTAGCTGGCATTCACGCGCTCGATGATCGACACCTGTCTACCCACCAATCTTTCATTGAATGGCTTGGGGGCTACCTGTTTAAACCGTTGGCTAACTTTGGCTGCGGCTGCTTGGTGCTGCTCCGCCAGCGCGGCAGCATTGAGCCAGAAGGGGGCGGACGGGCTCAGCGCTGCCCCCTCGGCGATCATGTGCTGATAATGCTCGGCAGTGCTTTTGATAACCGTTGGCAGGATCATAAATTGAGCAGGGCGGCCAACACATGGATCAGATCCCAGCAACTCGGCCAACGCGAATTGCAGATCCGCCCAGATAGTGAATGGCACAGGCTCGGCCAGCTCCACAAATACCCGATAACGGGGGGCGTCGGGCTGGTGGCTCAGGGTTGAATAGATGATAAACGAGCACAGCCCTTGCTCCTGCAAAACATCGGCTATGGTCTTGGGCGTCTGGCCCTTGGCGTTGTCCAAATCGGCGCGAAGCATTCCAAACAGTCCGTTAGCCTCTGCTTGCGCCTTGTGACGAGTCTTGCCATTGTGGGCGGCCACCAGTGGGGCAGTCCGTTTTGCGGCGTCCGGCGTGTGAGCGCGGTTTCGGTGAGGGATACAGGCTGCTTGTTGCAGATCTTGCCACGTAATAACTCCGAACGTTTCGTTATTTGAAACATTGGGAATAGTGGTAAAATTGATCATCTCGATATACCTTCAATTAGCTGGCGGGCTGGCGTCGAAAGTTCGCCCACCAGCGGCTAAACCTACGCCTCGGCCTTGCTAGTCGGGGCGTTTTCTTTCAGCAGTAAAGCCACCTCTTCGGGAAATGCCTCTTGAACCGCCAGCGCTCGCTCATACGCGAGCCTTTCGTTTTCCCCCTCATACTTGGGCTTGCTTCGCCAGAATCTCACTGTTATGCGCTCGAATTTTGCTGCGGCTGCACTGGCTGCCGCTCGCAGATCTGCTTTCGCGTTTGTTAGTGGGTAATGGGCCATCAGATTTCCCCCTCTTTACGGCGAGACTCTAGCCATTGCTCGATCTCGGCTAGGTTATACCTGACCGAGTTGGGGCCAATGTGGATGGGCTTTGGAAAGCAGGCGGCGGGGTTACGGCGCAGGCGCTCCACCGTGGAGCGGCTAACGCCTAGGCGGGTTGATAATTGAGAGGTTGAAATAAGCATGGGATTGCCCTCATTGCCAGCAGCGTAGATGCCTTGGCTTCTAGGCTCATTCTGTACCGCTGCGGCAGGGCTGCCCCCCCAGATTCATTTTGATTTTTGGGGGATCGGTTAGTTGGGCTCTATTTTTTCCTAACTGCTCCTCTGATATCGGTAGCTTCCACTCCCCAAAGTTTCCCCAATAGTGACCTCCATCTCTCGTCCTTATCGTCAACCGCCAATCCGTATTCCTGAAGCAATCCCCGTGCGCTCTTGGCGTATAGATTAAGGGCTTCGCGCTCTCTCTGGATCCGAGAATGCGCATGCTTACACGCAGCCAAAACCTTTCTCATCGCGGCAGTTAGTTCCGACTCATCATCCCACAAAAGCTCCCTCTCTAAAAAAGCCTGAACAGTCTCAAGTTCTTTTTGCTGATCAGTTTTTGAGCGCAATTTATGCCCGAGGCGCATGTTTTCCTTTGCCGCAAAAAGGGCAGGATTCAGGCATGAGGCCAAAGTGACAAGCAGCATAATGACAGACTCACCATCAATTGATTTTCCCCCTCGTGCGCCATAGAGAAAAAGCCTCGTCTCAACATCTTCGTAAACGTTAATAATTCTGCGTATAAGACCCAACTTAACTTCTTCAGCCATCGGTGAGACCATTGCGATTTTTTCACCGTCATCGGAGTAAATGGGGAGATGTAGACGCGTCCAATGATCCAGCAGCCATTCTTGTGTGACCCGCATCACCCACGCTCCCCAAAGTTGACGGAAACCACGTTATCTGGCTTGACCTGCTCCGGTTGCGTTATGGTTGCCATGAAATCTCCCCAGCGCAGAAACAGCGCCCGCAACTTCTCGGCCATGCCGCCCACTTGATAGGTGCGGATCAGCCTGTCTTTGGGGACGTGGTTTAGCATCAGCTCGATCAGGCGCTCGGGGGCATCCAGATATTCAGCGGCCCCCGTTGCCATACTGCGGCGCAGGTCGTGCGGGCTGAATGGCGCAAGCTCGGCAAGGTACTTGATGCGAACACGCTCTAGCGCCTTGGTGACAGCATCCCCCGTGATCGGGTGTCCGGTCTTGCTGGTGGACTCGAACACATAGGGGCCATTAGATAACGCCTTTTGCTGCTCGATAATATCCAGCGCCAGCGGGCACAGGGTTACAACGTGGGCGCGTCCGTTCTTGGTTTCGGGGATTGTCCAGCGGTCGCCGTTAATCTGCTCCCAGCGCATCCCTACAGCCTCGGAACGGCGTACAGCGGTCAGGGTTATTAAACGCAAGCAGTTTGCCACCGCCAGCGATAGCACTACGTTAGACGCGATCCCACGGCCACCAGCAGCCACAGAACCGCCGCCAGCAGTCGCTTGTTCAAGTGCTGCCCATAACTGGCGCAATTCATCGCGGGTCAACCAGCGTTCACGGGGTGGGGGCATAGATGCGCCAAACATGGCGGGTTTGAGTAGGCGAGCAGGGTTGATCTCGATGTGACCTTGTAATACCGCATGATCAAGACACTGGTTCAGGACTATCAGCCCTTTTCGTGCGCCCTCGGCTGTCTCTACTCGGCGGAAATGCTCATACAGTACGGCACGGGAGAGATCGCATACTCGGGTATTGCCAATGGCCGATTCAATGTGGCGGGTGAACGTCCCCTCATAATCGCGCAGGGTGCGCGGGCCTATCGGTTTCGATTTGGCTCGCATCACCAGCCAATCGCGGTAAATCTCGCCAAGGGTTGGCATCTCGATGTTTTTCGCCTTGGCTTGCTTGGTGACAGTAAGCGGATCAATTCCCTGCTTTACCAATTCAGCCGCTTTACCGTGGGCCTGTCTGGCTTTTGCTAGGGTCATGGCGGGATAGCCGCCAAGCAGCATTTCCCCAGCTTTGCCCGCTATCTTGTAGCGATAGACAAAGCGCTTGATTCCACTGGTGCGCACTTCCAGCTTGAGCCCGCCACCATGCTTTGACTGGATAGCCATACGGCGCACAATAACGCCGGATTCTGGTTTGATTGCCGCAATCTCGGCATCGGTTGTAATCGCCATTCCGTACCCCTCCTCATACCCCTCTTTTGCTATGGTATAGGGTGATATTTCACGACACAACCTGATACGGAACATTGATGGCAAATAATTGATTTTAAAGGTGAACTATCGTTATTGTGAGACTGTCTGAAACAGGCTGAAATCGACTAAATCTGGATTCGTAATGCGAAGGTCAGGAGTTCGATTCCCCTTATCGGCACCATATAAAACAATGGGTTAGCTTCTTCGTGAAGCTAACCCATTGTTTTATTTTGCTAAAGCGTATTGCATACCCCGTTTTGCTTTTTAAGCCCCGCCCATGTGTCTTTTGGATGCCCACATCCCAATTGTCTGCAAGGTGACGCCCGTTTTGCTCCGTTTCACTTAACCTGCACCTTGGGGCGTCAGCTGCTTGCCGATGTGCCACTGGCTACACCGGATCGCGCAGAGCCTCCAGTCGCCCCTGGTGGACTGCCTTGACGAACTCGCGGTAATCCCGGCGAACCTGATCGGCATACTCAACGGCAAATTCACAAATTGACTCATCAAACGACTGACTGCTCCCCATGTAGCCGGCTATCAATCCGGCATCTCCCGAACGTGCATGGGCGCGAGCCAGTACCCTGGCGCACAAGGTGCCGTAAATCGACAGTAGTTCGGCATCCCACCCTTCAATAATCGCGCTGATTTTGACATCCCTGAGCTGCCTGAAATAAAAGTGCTGGCCATTTTGGGCAAGGGTCCAACCGAGAAAGATGTCGGTTGCCGCTTGCATGAGCCGTTGCCCTGCGACAATGCGCTCGCCATGGTTGGCATGCTGGCTTTTTCCTGCATAAGGTTCGAGGACGGATGGACGAGCCTCCTTGACCTGCAAAAATAAGGCTCTGTCCCAATTACGTGTTGAAAGGCTAATCTTGAAGTAGGCCATCACCTTGAGGTCTAGCATCATGGATACCCCAGCCTTTCAACACCTCTTGTCTCTCTTTCCCCAGTTAACCCTGCGCCAGCGTCGTGTTGCCCAACA
>NZ_MQSY01000004.1:0-49785 GCF_001921245.1 Aeromonas sp. YN13HZO-058
CACACTGCTCTGGCTGACCACTTCTTCTTCATCTGTGCTACGACTGATCAGATCCACGGTCGCTGAACGGGTGATGCTGTCGCCATCTCCATCCACCCGGGTGACACTGTATTGCAGGCCAAGACTGTTCTGCCCACTGAGCAGCAGTGGTAGTGATTCATCAAACAGATCGGTGTTACCGTGAGACAATGCCTCAAACTGGGTGGTCTGCAGTTGGGATACCCCATCCACCACCACAATCTTGATGCTGAACACTACATTGCCGTCGCTATCTATCCCTTGCAACTCGGTCGCGCTCACTGCGTTTAGGGTAATCGCACCACCATCGGTGGCCGACAGGTTGGTTGCTACCCCCGCCTCACCAATCCCGACAAAGCTGAAGCTACCGGTGGTGCTGCCTTCGCCGTCAGCCCCGTAACTGCCGCTGCTGGTAAAAAGTGACTGCAGTCCGCCTTCAATCGCCGTTGTGGCTTGGGCCAATGCATCAGTCACATCGTCACTGACGTAGCCATCATCCACATCGCTTCCATTGTAGATATCCCCTTCGCCAACCGTCTCGTCCAGACTGACTGACAGTCCGCCAACATTGGCCTCTTCGGCCACGCTCACACTTTGGGTGGGCACATCATCCTGAATAACGATATCCAGCGTTGCGCTGGTTGTATCACCGTCATCATCGGTCAAGGTCACCGTGAGGCTCTCACCTAATTGCAGGTCAAACGCGGGCTGTTGATGGGTCTCGTTATCAAGAAGGGTATAGCTGTAGGAGACACTGCCGTTACCTGTGGCGGGATCGTAGGTGATTGCGGTAATTTGCAATGCATTGCCCAGCGGCGTTTCTATAGATAAAGGCAGCGCAACAACGGTGCCGTTGCTGATCAACTGGATCGCACCGACTACCAGTGTCTGAACGCCGTCCGGTGCATTGAAGGTAAACGCGCCACCTTGGGTCAACGCTGTAGTATCAGGAGTGGATCCATCAGCCAGATTAGCATCACTGACCAGCACCTCGCCCCCCTCCAGAGCAAGCCCTCCAAGACCCACCTCTTCATCGACTGGAGTGATGGAGATAACGAGTGTCGATGTCACTGTGTCCTGGCCATCAGTCACTTGATAATTCACTGGGGGAACGGCACCATCATAGTTAGGCGCTGGCGTAAAGGTATAACTCCCATCCGGATTGATGATCAGCGTGCCCACACCAGTAATAGTGGCAGCAACTCCAGCAGGCACACCGATGTTGATACCCCAGTCATATGAAACGATAGAGGCATCAGCTGGTCCGTCAGGATTGGTGCTATTTTCGAGCAGATTCCCGCTGACCTGAGAGTCTTCGAGAGTCACGACGGTTTCACCCAAATCATCAAGCTGATTCTCAAGAATTAAATCTTCGGCCTGATTTTCATTGATGACAGCCGCCGTATCGTAGGTGGTATCAAACCCTGCAGCCGCTATCGTGGCATCACCAGTTCGATCGATAGTGACAAAGCCACCATTACCACTCGCTCCGGCTACGCCTCCAATACCGCCACCACCACCGGCAGCAGGAGCACCACCAGCTGCAGAAGCCTCAAAATTCTGAGTAGGATCCACACCTTGCAAAATCGATTGCTGCAATGCTGCAATATCGGCAGGGGCGCCTTCGGTGGGCGAAGCTCCTTGCGGTTGACCAGGTTCAACCGACTCGGAACCCGAAGGTGAATTCTGTGCAGGTGTATCGTCATAAGGGGAAAGTGCCAGCTTGGCATCATCCGCTATGGTCAACTTGGCTCCGGGTTGGAGGATTTCCCCTTTCTGTAGAGGGCGGCTGCTTCCATCAGCCAACACAATCTCCACATTCCCTTCGATGGCTGAGACAACCACGGACTTGTCGATAATTTGGGTACGCATATCCATTGCTCCAACGTGACAGATCTTGATGTCTATACGGTAGAAGGAGATAGCGTTCTGTTCCGTTGCAAAAATGTATGCATTTCGATCTGCATCGAACAGGTACACGGAAAAAAATCGAAGAGTTCAGTTTTTTCAATATAAATCAGAGCTCTATAGGCAGCCCCATTCAGCACTACGTGTACTTTGATTATATAAAGATGGAGAAAAGAGAATAGATAGATATAAAAATGACCCCATTCGGGGCCATTTTATGGCGTCTTATTCAAGACAACGGAAAGGCGGGGTGAACAAATCCCTGATAACCATCGATATGCAACTTGGAGAGCAACTCGACTTGATGTTGATCTTCGACACGGGTCGCAATGGTGGTCACACCCGCATTGTGCGCAGCTCGGCACACTGCGGCCAGGAATGAGGTGTCAGCTCCCGGCTCCATAACCTGGCTGGTATAACCATGGTCGACCTTGACATAAGCTGGCGACAACTCCTCCAGATAACCCAGCGACTGGAAGTGACGACCATAGTGGTCAACCCCCCACTGGAAGCCATGTGTCTGCAAAGTGCCCACCAACGCAGCGACGTTATCTTTATGCTTCATGATGGCGACTTCAGGTATTTCAAATAGCAACCGCTCTTTCAACTCGGCATGATCGGTCAGATAGCGAGTCAGCCAGGTTAAAAATTCATCCGAACAGAGCGAGCCAGCAGTGATGTTGATCGCAAGCACCAGATCAGACTGCTTTTGCAATAAAGGAACGCAGGCATCGAGAACCGCCTGGTCAAACTCGCCACCCAGTTTGAACTGTTCAATTGCGGGCAAGAACTGGCCGGCAAAATAGTCTGTGCCATCACGGGAGATAGAGGCAAACAGCTCGGCATGCAACCTGGCGCCATTATCGAATCGGCAAGCTGGCTGGGCTTTGAAACGCCAGAGTTGCCGTGAGATGGCATCTTGTACCAGATCTCGCCAGGCCAAACGCCCCATCAAACCTTGTTCGGTGCCCCCTTCCATCACAACAGCACCGCGGCGTTCATTGCGCGCCTTGCCAAGCGCATTATCGGCCTTGGTCAACAAGGCTGAGAGATCATCATTACCATCACGACCGGCAATGCCGATGACGGAAAGCGCATCGCCTTCGCCCATTGGATTCACCACCAAATCGGCGATGCGGCTATTAATCACTTCAGCCAATTCTTTTAGTTGATTGAGATCATCAGTTGGACAAAGCAGCGCATATTCCGTCGCGGAGATCCGTGCCAAGGCTGCGCCGTCCCACCCTTTTAATTGCTCTTTCAAGGCCTGTGCGATCGATTTGACCATGTTGTCTCTGGCCGCAAAGCCTTCATCACGATAGATATCGTCCAGCATATCAACCGCAACCAGCATGACACCACCTTGGCCAGCTTCCGCTATCCATGCGTTAACCTGCCCTACAAAATAGGCGCGGTTGCCAAGGCCAGACACAGCGTCGACATAAACCCGTTCACGCAATTTTTCGGCCTCATCGGCTTGCTCTTTGAACTGCAACGCCAACTTGCCTGAGAGGGTATTGATCGCCTGAACGACCTGCTTCAATTCATGAGTGTTAGGCTCCGGTATCGTATGACCAAAATGGTGCAGCTCAATCTCGACTGCCTGTTCACAGATCTGTTTGAGTGGCTTGAGCAAGTAATTAAGTGCTCTCATCAACAAAATCGTGGTGATCAAAAAACCGACCAGAAACCAGCTCGCCAGTTCGCTCATTCCGCGCCACAACTCGTAATAAGCCTGGCCCGGATGGCCAACCACTTTTAATTTTCCAAGCTGCAGCCAGCCAGAAGTCAAAATTGACTCGTTGGATACCTCGGGAAACAGCCCCAAATTGATAAACCACTGCGGCACACCCTGAATGGTGTTGGTATTTTCCTGCTCGATAACATCCTTTGATGCCAGCAGATCGAGGCGAACCAGTCGATAATAGCCGCCATCAAAGATGGCCTGGATCACCGACTCGGCACCTACCTTGTCACCATTCTCCAGATAGGGGGTGAGCGCAAGCCCCAGTGAGGTTGCCGTATTGATGACCGTTGTTTCCTGTTGCTGCGCCAGATAAGTGCGGGTTGAATTGAATTGCACCCAGTATGTGGCCGCAAATAACAATCCAAACAGCAGCAGCATGGTGGCTAATAACTGTCGATAGAGCGTCATAGGTTAATCATCCAAATTCACCACAGGCCGAGCCAATCGCCCCGATGTCATGCGATTGCGTAAATCATTCCATAATCCCAAGCGAGATGATTGACCAGCCAGTTCCCCTTGGCCACGCGCCTTCATCAACCACAAGTGACTACCGTTAAAGCTATAAATAGGTACCAGATCCCGACGTTGGCTTGCCGGACGGATAGAACCGATAAGATTGTCCAGGATCACCGGGACTGATGAAGGCGTCTCGTAATAGGCAACAACCATATGAAACTGGTTATAATCGAGCGCCTTGACGTACACCATCCTCATTTTTTCATCCGGGATACCCAATTCAAGCAAAGTTGAATATTTGGCAATACTGAAGTCTTCACAGTCTCCCCCGGCTGCCCCCAAAAACTCCAACGGGGTTGCCCAATAATCTTTCTTGCGCCACAACTTGATATCGTCAATAAAACGCATCCGATTGAAAAAATTATTTACCCGTTCGAGCTTTTTTTCTTCGCTCAGGGCTCTGCCCTTCGTCTCCATGACCAGCATACGCCAACTGGTGACACGCTTGCCGGCTCTGGCGCCGTAAGTCTGCTCCGCCCGCTTGATCAAGTTGAGATCTTCTTGTGGCAAAGGCTGACTGGCACAGAGCAACAGTGAGAAGGGTAACAGCAGGATCCATAGAGAGTGACGCAGAGTACGTAGGGCTAGGTATCTCCATTCATTGAGGAGATAACACCATCTGCCACCGATCCCGCGCTGGAGTGTCACATCATATTCCTGCTGCATTATTGCTGCTGCACTCCTCAAACCCGTGCAACCACCTGCTTTAGCCATCATGGTAACTGCCAGCAGCAGTCACCATGATGGCGTCCATCATCCCGGCGGGATCATGGGCAAACGGTTATTGCTTGGCCTGCCATTCAGCGGGTTGTTTGACGCTAAATGCATTGAGCAGGCTGCCTGTCGCGTTAAGAATGCGATAGTCCGCCAGCAGTGCATCATACTCGGCAGTGATGTAGCTGCGACGCGCCTCGAACAATTCGTTCTCGGTGTTCAATACGTCCAGCAACGTCCGTTGACCCAAGCCAAACTGCTTCTTGTATGCCTGTACGGTATCGTAGCTGGCGTCAACATGCTCTTTCAGGAAGGTTTTTTGCTTGGCCAGCGACTCTTTCGCGTTCCAGGCCAGACGAGTACCTTCCTCCACCTGGCGGAACGCATTCAGATGAATGTCTTTCGCCTGAGAGTAGAGCGCCGATGTTGCATTGCTCTCTGCCACATCAGAACCGCCACGGAACAGGTTGTAACGCATCCGTACCATGGCGGTCAGGTCATCGTTACGCCCTTTGACCGCATCGATATCCTCATTCCAGTTCTGATCTACCTCAAATGTCACATTGGGGTAGAAACCGGACTTGGCGCCTTCATGCTGATACTTGGCCGCTTCGATATCCTGCAGGGAGGAGAGCAGGGTCGGATGGACTTCGGTCGCCGTTTTCAGGGCAGTATCGAGGCTGGTCGGGATAAGCTCGGTATTGGGAACCGGCTGTACCAGATCTTTGGGAACCTCGTTGACGACACGAATAAATTCACTCTCTGCGTCGCGATAGTTGTTCTCGGCAGCAGCCTGATTTGAATAGGCTCGGGCAACACGACCATCGATCTGGGTCTGGTCTGCGGTAGAACCCAGCCCCGAATCAGTCCTCTTGCTGATGTCGCTACGGATCTGTTCGTGGGTTTCCAGGTTCTGTTTGGATAGCTCCAGGATCTCCTGCTGGCGCAGCATATTGAGATACACCTCCGCCACCCTCAGCGCGGTGTTCTCTGCCTCGGAGATCATCGCCAGACGCTGGGCATTGGCTTCAGCTTCTGTTCTGGACACGTTGTTGCTGACATCAAAGCCATCAAACAACATTTGCCGTAAACTCAGTCCTGCCTCTTTACGAGTCATGGAGTCATCAATATTGCTGTTGGCGCTGGCAGCCCGGGTAGAAGGGCTGTCAGTTTTTTCATAGCCTACGCCACCACGCAGATCGATCGTAGGATAATAGCCACCCTTTGCTCCATCATGCTGATAGAGGCGTGCCTGATAAAGATCAAACGCTTCCTTGATCTTGGGATGCGTTGCGAGTGTCTGTGCCACCGACTCTTCCAGAGTCTGAGCCTGACCCAGGCCGGGGATCAGGGTGATGCCACTGACCAGCATGGCAACAATCGTTTTTTTCATGTTATCTCCAGTCATGTTTTGTTTTTTAGATTGTTGGCTTATCGTTCTCTCAGTGCCGACTGCCTTGCCCTTAATATGGGTTTCAGCAAATAGTCTAGGACACTTTTTTTACCAGTAATGATATCAGCACTGGCTAACATACCGGGGATGATGGGAAGTGCGTTAAGCTCATCGCCCAAGTAACTCTTCTCGGTACGCACCCGAACCAGATAAAAGGAGTTCCCCTCCTCATCCTGGATCGAGTCCGCACTTATCTGTTCAACCTTGCCATGCAATCCTCCATAGATTGTAAAGTCATAGGCAGTAATTTTGACGATGGCCTCCAGCCCTGGACGCAGGAAGGCAATATCTTTCGGTGATACTTTGGCCTCCACCAGCAAGGTATCCTCCAGCGGCACGATCTCCATCAAATCCATGCCGGGCTGAACCACGCCGCCCAGGGTGTTGATCTTGAGCTTTTTGATGGTGCCTTTAAGCGGTGCGATCACGCTGGTGCGATCCACCCGGTCTCGCAAGCCGACCTGCCCCTCTGACAACTGGCCAAGCCGCCCCTGCTTCTCATTCAGTTCGGTCTGGGAGTCTGCCCTGAACTTCAGCGCAATATCGTTGCGCTTGGAGATGGTCTCACGCAACACCGAATTGAGTTTTGGAATAAGCAGGCGGTTGCTCTCCAGCTCCCCCTGCATCTCGTTGACCTGACGCTCCAGCTTGATTAGCTCCACTTGAGGCACTATACCTTCTTTTGCCAGCGGACGGCTGATATTGAGCTCTTGTTTGGCCAGATCCACACTGCGGTTCACGGTGCGGATTTTGGCATTCAGTTCGATCAGTTCCTGCTCTTTCTGCTCGATTTGCTGACCAAGAATATAAAGCTGGTTCTTCAGGTTATTCAGACGATCCCGCTGTACCGAGCGCTCACGGTTGGCATATTCGGCAAAGACGGTTTCATAACCATCGGGAAACTGGATAGGTGCCTCTCCCACGACCACCTGTTCACGCCATCCCAGCGCAGGCTCATTTTTCACCTCGACACTGGCCATCTCGGCGCGCAGACGGGCCACATCCCCTTTCAGGGTGACCACCTCCTGCTCACGCTCGCGAAAATCGGAGCGGAAACGGGTGTCATCGATGCGCAGCAGTGGCTGCCCCTTTTCGACGATGTCGCCCTCCTTGACGAAGATCTCTTTGACGATCCCCCCTTCCAGGTTCTGGATCACCTGCAGTTGGCGGGACGGGATCACCTTACCCTGACCCACGGTGACTTCATCAAGCTCGGCCCAGGCCGCCCAGACGATGGCGCTCATGAAAAAGAGGAAACAGCACCATAGCAGGATGCGAGCACCGGTCGGTGTGGTCAGCAGTACAGCCGCAGCACCATCATCGACAAACTCCAGATGCTCGGGTGCCGGCAATACATCGCTGGAAGGCGCCTTTTTGCTACGCTTGAACCAGCTCATGATCCCCTTAACCATGAGACACCTCCTGCACACGCACCTTGCCTTCCTTCAACTGCTGCAACACCGCCTCTTTGGGGCCATCTGCCACTATCTGTCCCTGTTCGATGACGATCACCCGTGACGCCACATCCAGCATCGAGGTCTTGTGAGTGATGAGGATCAAGGTGGTTTCCGGGCCGAGTCGAGCCAGCTCCTGTTTCACCTGCATCTCGGACTGGTTATCCATGTTGGAGGTCGGCTCATCCATCACCAGAATGGGGGGATCATTGAGCAGGGCGCGCGCCAGCAAGATTGCCTGACGCTGGCCACCGGAGAGCTGGCGGCCCCCCTCGCCGATCTGGCGGTCAAGCCCGTTGGGATCCCGGTTGGTAAAGTTGGTGACGCCCGCACGCTTGGCGGCACGCAAAACCCGCACATCATCCACCAGTGGATTGCCCAGCATGATGTTGTCTCGCACCGATCCGAAAAAGAGGATGACATCTTGCGGGACACAGCCGATATTGCGACGGATCACCGCCGAGGGCAGCTGATCCAGTTCAAATCCATCGATGCGCACAGAGCCATCGGTCGGCCGATACAGCCCCATCAGCAATTTCTCAAGAGTCGTTTTGCCTGCACCAATCCGGCCGATAATCGCCACCTTTTCACCCGGCTGAATACGCAAATTGATATTGTGCAGAGTGCTGGTTTCCATGCCCGGATATTTGAAGGAGACATTTTCAAATTCAATTCGCCCGGCAATCACCGGATGATGAATATATTGCTTTCCCTCCTCCTGCTCCCCCGGGGTTTGCATGATTTTTTCCAGAATATCCAACGCAGACTTGGCCTGGTTATAGCGGGTCGACAGCACGGAGAGCTGCACCATTGGCGCAATGGCACGGCTGGAGAGCATCACTGCTGCAATCATCCCCCCCATGGTGACCAAGCCCTCGGATATCTGGTAAACACCGACGATCACCAGTCCGACGGTCACCACCTGCTGGATATAACTGGCCAGCGATGACATGGAGTTGGTAATGCGGCGGGTCTGCACGCCCCAGGTGGAAATATGGGAGACGGCCTGTTCCCAGCGATGCTGGAACATACTCTCGGCGCCGAAGATCTTGACGGTTTCCAGCCCGGAAATACTTTCAATCAGGTTGGCGTGTTTCTGGGAGGCCAGGCGCGAGCCCTCTTCGATGGACTGCTTGAGCGGCTCTTGTATATAGAAGCTGTAGGCGACCAGGATCAGCATGGCCACGATGGGCACCACCACCATCACGCCGGCAAACATCCAGATGATAAAGAGGAAGAAGACGGCAAAGGGAAGATCGATAAGCGTCGAGACGGTCGCGGAGGTGAAAAACTCCCGCACCGATTCAAACTCCTGCAGATGTTTGGCGAAGGCACCGGTAGAGGCGGGACGAGACTCCATCCGCATACCCATTACCTTGGCGAAAATCTTGGCCGACAGCAGCACATCGGACTTTTTACCGGCGATATCGATAAAGTAACTGCGCAGCTGTCGCATCACAAAATCGAAGGTAAAGACCACCATGGCCCCGACCGCCAGTACCCAGAGCGAATCAAACGCCAGATTGGGCACAATCTTGTCATAGACGTTCATGGTGAAGAGCGGGCTGGCGATGGCAAACAGGTTGATCAGAATGGAAGCGATCAATACATCACGATAGATGCCGCGTGATTCAAACAAGGTGCTCCAGAACCAGTGGCCATCACGGGTTTCCAGCACCTTGGGCGAGCGTTCGTCAAACTTGAACTGCTTCTTCACATAGAAGAGGCGACCCAGATACTCATCACCCAACTGGGCAGCCGTCAGCCATTGCGCGGCATCACCGGCCTGCGGGAAGATCACCTTGCCCTGGCTGCGATCTTCGTTCCACTCCAGCAAAATACAGGCGCCACCACTGCGCATCTGCAATACGCAAGGCAGCAGCAAGGGAGAGATATCGGCCAGTGGCTGGATCACTTCACGGGCGGATAATCCGCCCCGCTCGGCAGCACGGCAAAAGAGTGCGGTAGTCAGGCGTCCGGAGACCAGCGGCAACCCGGTCGTCAGGGCATCCTGGCTGTTGGGCACACCATAAAAACGGGTCAAGAAGACCAGACACTCCAATAACTCATCAATACGACTTGTTTCTGCTTGCATAGCATCCTGTCACTGCATAAATGAGGCCGACGCGAGGAATAACCACTCATATTATCCTGCAATAGCGACTCTCAACACCGAGTCACACTCCCACTGAGGTGCCTGTTCAGTAGATAAACCGGTCTGGATAAAGCGCAACCTTCCCCATATTTACCCGCGAGGAAACAATTGCAGCATGATTCATTATTGGTAAAGCATGATTTCATTGATGTCATGCTAACACGCTAACCAGAGTGAACGCCGATGTTAATTGATAACGACATTTTTTATGGCGCATCACTATATCAACCGAAACGTACCAAAACTATAGTTTACGGTATGAACTTTTTTATATAACCCTATGTTTTTTGTAAAAATAATAACTATGCACTCAATTATAGGTCAGGAAGTATGAAGGGTCTTCCCAGCGCGTGACCTTGCGGGCCGCTCAATGAGAGTGCTTTGGCGATGTCCGCCATGGCCGTCCAGCGATTTTCACACCAGACCGGTGCCAGCAGGGTCGGACGGCGCGCCGATGCCGAGATCCGGTGATACACCACCTCGGGCGGCGTGTGCTGGATCATGGCGACAGCCGCTTCCACATACTGATCCAGCGTCAATACCTCAAGCCGCCCCGCTTGCCACGCCTTGCCGAGGGTGCTGCCCTCAACCACATGAAGCGGATGCAGCTTGATCCCTTCAACGCCGGTCTCCACGATGCGATGCAGGGTATCGAGGCTGTCCATCGGCACTTCGCCCGGCAGGCCAACGATCAAATGAGCGCATACCTTGATGCCACGCTGATGGGCACGTCTTACCGCATCCTCATAGGCGGCATAGCCGTGGCCGCGATTGATCCGTTGCAGGGTCTTGTCATTGGCACTTTGCAGCCCGAGCTCCAGCCACACCTCGTAACCCCGGGCCTGATAGCCCGCCAGCAGATCCAGCACCGCATCCGGCACACAATCGGGGCGAGTGCCCACACAGAGCCCCACCATATCGCTCACCGACAGCGCCTCTTCATACATGCGCTGCAGATACTCGACCTCGGCATAGGTGCTGGTATAGGCCTGAAAGTAGGCGAGATAACGCTTGGCACGGGTCACTTCGTCGCGACGTGCCAGCAGTTGTTGCACCACGGAGAGTTGCTGGGCCGACTCGTCGGCAAAAGAGGAGACATTGCAGAAGGTGCAGCCACCGCGGCCCAGGGTGCCGTCCCGGTTCGGGCAGGTGAAGGCACCGTGGATGGAGAGTTTGTGGATCTTCTGACCGTGACGCTGCTTGAGATCCTGACCGAATGTATTGACGAGTTCGTGTAACTGCATGACACCTCCGCTAAAGGAGCGCCATTGTACGAGCTTGCGCAAAACAGGGGCTGAGCTGGATCAAGCTAGCGGAGGGGGCAAAACATATAAATATCCGGTCAATTTTGAATAAATATAGAGAAAAAGCGCAAAAAATGGAGTCTGGCAGATCGTTGACCATTCCAACAGTAAACGTTCATATGAAAATGAGACCCGATAACTCACTGTTGAACAATGAAAAATCCAAAGAGACCCGACAGCACACAATTGCAAGCATGGGATATTGAAAATGTGATCCCTTCCGCTGTCAGCAACGTCGGGTTGGTAAAATTACTACATTCAACCACCGTCGCTGAGCGCACCATTGAACCTTTCAATGGCGATATATTTAACCAACAAAATAAACTTATGCAGAACAACCACAGCGCCTCAGCCAATTAATCCCTCCAATCCGACATTTTGTTATGCGAATGTAACCATAAAGACAAACCTGACCTGCGATTGACCTCGCCAGAAAATCCCATTAGTTTGGAGATTCGCCACGTCAGGCAGACGGAACCACAAGAGCCAATCGCAATTTATGCAGTCAGGTGATGACTGTGCGATGCAAGGCCGAGCAAGGGAGAAATGCAATGTCACTATATGATCCAAAGCTGGAGAGGGATAACTGTGGCTTCGGCCTGTTGGCCCACATGGAAGGGGAAGCCAGCCACAAGCTTGTTCGTCTCGCGATGTCAGCATTGGCTCGCATGCAGCACCGCGGCGGGATCTCCGCTGATGGCAAGACCGGCGATGGCTGCGGTCTGCTGCTGCAAAAACCCGACAGTTTCTATCGCGCGGTCGCCGAAGAGAAGGGATGGCACCTTGGCCGCAAGTACGCGGTCGGCATGCTGTTTCTCAACCCCGACCCCGTATTGGCGCAAGCCACTCGCGACATCATCGACGAGGAGCTGGAAAAAGAGACCCTGAGTCTGGTCGGCTGGCGCAAAGTGCCGGTCGATACCAATGTGCTCGGCCCCATCGCCAAAGCCTCCCTGCCCAGTATTGAACAGGTCTTTGTCAACGCGCCCCCGGGCTGGGTTGAACAGGATCTGGAGCGTCGCCTCTATATCGTGCGCCGCCGTATAGAGAAGCGCATCAACGACGACTACTTCTATATCGTCAGCCTCTCCAACCTGGTCACCGTCTATAAAGGGCTGTGCATGCCGGTGGACTTACCGCGCTTCTATCTGGATCTCGCCGACATCCGTATGCAGGCGGCCATCTGCGTATTCCACCAGCGCTTCTCCACCAACACCAGCCCGCGCTGGCCGCTGGCCCAGCCGTTCCGCTATCTGGCCCATAACGGCGAGATCAACACCATCGCCGGCAACCGTCAGTGGGCCAAGGCGCGCAGCTACAAGTTTGCGACGCCGCTCATTCCCGATTTGCAGGAAGCGGCCCCCTTCGTCAACACCACGGGGTCGGATTCCTCCAGCCTCGACAACATGCTGGATCTCTTCCTCGCCGGTGGTATGGACCTGTTCCGCGCCATGCGTCTGTTGATCCCGCCTGCATGGCAAAAGCACCCGAACATGGATGACGACCTGCGCGCCTTCTACGACTTCAACTCCATGCACATGGAGCCGTGGGACGGCCCCGCCGGTATCGTCATGACCGACGGTCGCTACGCCACCTGCGCGCTTGACAGAAACGGCCTGCGTCCGGCCCGCTACGTCATCACCAAGGACAAGTTCATCACGCTCGCCTCCGAAGTGGGCACCTGGGACTACACCCCGGACGAAGTGCTGGAGAAGGGCCGGGTCGGCCCGGGCGAGCTGTTCGTGGTCGATACCAGCAACGGCAAGGTGTGGACCAGCTTCGAGATCGATGACGATCTCAAGAACCGCCACACCTACAAGCAGTGGATGGACAAGCACTGCACCCGATTGGTGCCGTTCGAGCAGATGGACGACAGCCAGACCGGCCGCCGCGAATTTGCCGACGACCAGCTGAAGACTTATCAGAAGCTGTTTGGCTACTCCTTCGAGGAGCTGGATCAGATCATCCGGGTATTGGGTGAGAACGGTCAGGAAGCAGTAGGCTCCATGGGGGATGATACCCCGATGGCGGTGCTCTCCTCCGGCCCGCGCACCCTCTATGATTACTTCCGCCAGATGTTTGCCCAGGTGACCAACCCGCCCATCGACCCGCTGCGGGAAAACCACGTGATGTCGCTGGCCACCTGTATCGGTCGCGAGCAGAACGTCTTCAACGAGACCTTCGGCCACGCCCACCGGGTGTTGTTCCAGTCGCCGATCCTGCTCTACTCCGACTTCCACCAGCTGCTGGCACTGGAGGGAGAGTATTACCGTCATCAGGTGATCAGCCTCAACTTCAAGCCCGAAGAGGGGCTGGAAGCGGCCCTCGTGCGCATCTGCGACGAGGCCAAAACCGCCGCCAAGAGCGGCACCGTACTGCTGGTGCTGTCGGATCGCGATATCAGCGCCGACACCCTGCCGATCCCGGCCGCCATGGCGGTGGGCGCGGTACAGCGCACCCTGGTTGACAACAACCTGCGCTGCGACGCCAACATTCTGGTGGAGACCGCAAGCTGCCGCGATCCGCACCACTTCTCGGTGCTGCTGGGCTTTGGCGCGACCGCCATCTACCCCTATCTCGCCTACGAAACCCTGGCCAAACAGGTTGAAGAGGGCGTGCTCACCATGTCCCTGCGCCAGGCCATGGTCAACTACCGCAACGGCATCAATAAAGGGCTCTACAAGGTGATGTCCAAGATGGGCATCAGCACGGTCGCCAGCTATCGCTGCTCCCAGCTGTTTGAAGCGGTGGGCCTGGCCAAATCGGTGGTCGATACCTGCTTCCGTGGCGTGTCGAGCCGTATTCAGGGTGCCGAGTTTGCCGACATCCAACAGGATCAGCACAATCTGGCCCGTCAGGCCTGGCTGGCCCGCAAACCCCTCGCCCACGGCGGCCTGCTCAAATTCGTTCACGGTGGCGAGTACCACACCTACAACCCGGATGTGGTCCAGACCCTGCAAACCGCGGTGCGCTCCGGCAACTATGCCGATTACAAGGAGTACGCCCGTCTGGTCAACGAGCGCCCGGTCGCCACCCTGCGCGATCTGCTGGCACTGAAGAAGGTCGACAATCCGGTGGCGCTGGATCAGGTGGAGCCGGCCGACAAGCTGTTCCCCCGCTTCGACTCCGCCGCCATGTCTATCGGTGCCCTCGGCCCTGAGGCCCACGAGGCACTGGCTGTCGCCATGAACCGCCTCGGCGGTCAGAGCAACTCAGGTGAAGGGGGCGAAGATCCCAAGCGTTTCGGCACCGAGAAGAACTCCCGCATCAAGCAGGTGGCTTCCGGTCGCTTTGGCGTCACCCCCCACTACCTGATGAACGCCGATGTGGTGCAGATCAAGGTGGCTCAGGGTGCCAAGCCCGGCGAAGGTGGCCAGCTGCCCGGTGACAAGGTCACCGCCCAGATCGCCAAGCTGCGCTATTCCGTGCCCGGCGTGACCCTGATCTCCCCGCCGCCGCACCATGACATCTACTCCATCGAGGATCTGGCCCAGCTCATCTTTGACATCAAGCAGATCAACCCGAGCTGTCTGGTGTCGGTGAAACTGGTCTCAGAACCCGGCGTGGGCACCATCGCCTGCGGCGTGGCCAAGGCCTATGCCGACTTCATCACCATCTCCGGTTATGACGGCGGCACCGGCGCAAGCCCGCTCACCTCGGTCAAATATGCCGGTTCCCCGTGGGAGCTGGGTCTGGCTGAAACCCAACAAGCGCTGGTCGCCAACGGCCTGCGCCACAAGGTGCGGCTGCAGGTGGATGGCGGCCTCAAGACGGGTCTGGACATCATCAAGGCGGCCATCCTCGGCGCCGAGAGCTTCGGTTTTGGCACCGGCCCCATGGTGGCGCTCGGCTGCAAATACCTGCGTATTTGCCACCTGAACAACTGCGCCACCGGCGTTGCCACTCAGGATGAGAAGCTGCGTCGCGAGCACTTCACCGGCTTGCCGGAGATGGTGATGAACTACTTCAAGTTCATCGCCGAAGAAACCCGCGAGCTGATGGCCCAACTCGGCGTCACCCAGCTGACCGACCTCATCGGCCGCACCGATCTGCTGGAAGCCCTGCCCGGCCTCACCGCCCGTCAGGCCAAGCTGGATCTCTCCGGCATTCTGGCAAGACCCATCGCTCCGGCAGGCTCCAGCCTGTTCAGCCAGCAGCACAACCCCACCTTCGACAAGGGGCCGCTCAACCTGCAAATGGTCGCGGATCTGCTGGAAGCGGTAGAGACCTCAAGCGGCGGCGAGTTCCGCTACGACATTCGCAACACCGACCGCTCGGTGGGTGCGCGCCTCTCCGGCGAGATCGTCAAACGTCACGGCAACCAAGGGATGGCTGCGGATCCGGTCAAGGTGCACTTCAACGGCACAGCAGGCCAGAGCTTCGGCGTCTGGAACGCGGGTGGCCTCGAGATGATTCTCACCGGTGATGCCAACGACTACGTGGGCAAAGGGATGACCGGCGGCAAGCTGGTGATCAAGCCCCATGTCGGCGTGGCGTTCAAATCCCACGAAGCGGCCATCATCGGCAACACCTGTCTCTACGGCGCCACCGGCGGCAAACTCTACGCCGCAGGTACCGCTGGCGAGCGTTTCGCGGTGCGTAACTCTGGCGCGCTGGCGGTAGTCGAGGGCATTGGCGACAACGGTTGTGAATACATGACCGGCGGCATCGTCACCGTGCTCGGTCAGACCGGCGTCAACTTCGCGGCGGGCATGACCGGCGGCTTTGCCTACGTGCTCGATGAGTGCGGCAACTTTGCCAAGCGCACCAACCCCGAGCTGGTCGAACTGCTGGACGTGGCGGATCTCGCCATCCATCAGGAGCACCTGCGCGGCATCATCACGGCGCACCTCAATGAGACCGGCAGCTCGCGCGCCGAGGAGATCCTGGCCAACTTCGACTCCTATGTGCCCAAGTTCAGGCTGATCAAACCCAAGTCCAGCGACGTGAAATCGCTGCTGGGTCACACCAGCCGTTCCAGTGCAGAACTCAGAATCCAGGCGCAATAAGGAGGGAACCCTATGAGCCAGAACGTATTTCAGTTTATCGATGTCCAGCGGGTCGACCCGCCCAAGAAGCCACTCAAGATCCGCAAAATCCAGTTTGTGGAGATCTACGAGTCCTTTAATCAGCCGCAGGTACAGATGCAGGCGGATCGCTGCCTCGAGTGCGGCAACCCCTACTGCGAGTGGAAGTGTCCGGTCCACAACTACATCCCCAACTGGCTGAAACTGGCCAAAGAGGGGCGCATTCTGGAGGCGGTGGAGCTCTCCCACCAGACCAACAGCCTGCCGGAAGTGTGTGGTCGGGTCTGCCCGCAGGATCGCCTGTGCGAGGGCTCCTGCACCCTCAACGATCGCTTCGGCGCGGTGACCATCGGCAACATCGAAAAATACATCACCGACAAGGCGTTCGAGATGGGCTGGAAGCCCGATCTCTCGAACGTGGTCAAGACCGGCAAGCGGGTCGCCGTCATTGGCGCGGGCCCTGCGGGTCTCGCCTGTGCCGATGTGCTGGCGCGCAACGGCGTCACCCCGGTGGTGTTTGACAAGTATCCGGAGATTGGTGGCCTGCTCACCTTCGGTATCCCCTCCTTCAAGCTGGAAAAAGAGGTGATGCAGCGTCGCCGCGAGATCTTCCAGGGGATGGGCGTGGAGTTTCGTCTCGAGACCGAAGTGGGCAAGGACATCACCTTCGCCGATCTGCTCGGCGAGTTCGATGCTGTCTTCCTCGGGGTCGGCACCTACAAGTACATGAAGGGCGGCTTTGCCAACGAAGAGGCGCCGGGCGTCTATGACGCCCTGCCCTACCTCATCGCCAACGCCAACCGCTTGCTGGGTTTCGAGAAGGCGCAAGCCGACTATATCGACTTCGCTGGCAAGCAGGTGGTGGTTCTCGGCGGTGGCGATACCGCCATGGACTGCGTGCGTACCGCCATCCGCCAGGGAGCCGCCAAGGTGATCTGCGCCTATCGCCGCGACGAGGAGAACATGCCGGGCTCCAAGCGGGAGGTGAAAAATGCCCGCGAAGAGGGGGTTGAATTCATGTTCAACCTGCAACCGGTGGCGGTCGAGCTGGATGCCAGTGGTCGCACCGTCGGCATCAGGGTGGTGAGCACCGAGCTGGGTGAACCCGATGCCAATGGCCGCCGCAATCCGGTGGTTATCGAGGGCTCAGAACAGGTGCTGGCCGCCGATGCGGTGGTGATGGCGTTTGGCTTCCAGCCCAACCCCCAGCCCTGGATGGCGGAGTTCGGCATCGAGCTCGACAACCGGGATCGCATCAAGGCGCGTGAGCAGGCGGAATATGCCTTCCAGACCAGCAATCCCAAGGTGTTCGCCGGTGGCGATGCGGTACGCGGCTCCGATCTGGTGGTGACCGCCATCTATGAGGGGCGCAAGGCAGCCGAAGGGATCATGGATTACCTCGCTGTCTAACCTGCTATTCCTCAGTCAACGCAAAACAGAGCCCCGCCAGTGCGGGGCTCTTCTTTTCAAACTCGGAATTTAAGGCTCGGAATACTCGCTGGCAGCGTGTCACTTATCGCCCATCAACCTCGTCCGGGGAGCAACTAGATACTCCAGCTCTCCGGCAACCGCTCGGTGAGGGTAGAGATGTACTCGAAGGTACGCGCCCGCTTGGGGGTGGTGAACATCTGGCGTGCGCTGCCCGCCTCCACCACCTCACCCGCCTCCAGAAAGATCACCTGTTGCGCTATCTGGGCGGCCAGCCGCAAATCATGGGTGGCAATCAGCATGGTTGTTCCTTCCCGGGCCAACTGGCGCAGTACGGTCACCACCTCCTGAGCAAGCTCGGGATCCAGCGCCGAGGTGGGTTCGTCACAGAGCAGCACCTTGGGCGCTGGCGCCAGCGCCCTCGCAATGGCAACCCGCTGCTGCTGACCACCGGACAAGGTGGCAGGCACCGCCTCGGCCTTGTGCCTGAGCCCCACCTTGTCGAGCAGTTGCAAGCCGCGCGCCTGCGCTTTAGCCCTTGGCCACTTCAACACGGTTACCAGCCCCTCTATGACGTTTTCCAGTACCGTCATGTGCGGAAACAGCTGGAAATTCTGGAACACCATGCCGGTCTGCTGGCGTAATGCCAGCAAGCTCTGGCGAGGCAGATGGTGAGAAAAATCGAGTTCACTCCCCCCCAGCACCAATTGCCCTGCATCCGGCCGCTCCAGCACATTGACGCAGCGCAACAGGGTGCTCTTGCCACTGCCGGAGGGGCCAATCAGGGCGGTCACACTGCCCGCCACCATGGCAAGATCAATCCCCTTGAGCACCCGCTGCCCGCCAAACTGCTTCTGGATACCACGCAACAGGATCATAGGGCGACCTCCCGGGTCTCTTTGTGGGTCAACTTGCGCTCCAGCCGGTCTTGCAAGGTGGAGAGCACCGAACTGAACAGCAGGTAGATGATGGCCGTCTCTATGTAAAGGATCAGCGGCTCATAGGTGACGGAGGCGAGCCGCTGGGCCGCCTGAAACAGCTCGGGCACGGTCACTGCCGCCGCCAACGAGGTGTCCTTCACCAGCGAAATAAAGGTGTTGGAGAGCGGCGGCACCGCGATACGCGCCGCCTGCGGCAGGATCACCCGCCACATCACCAGGGGCCAGTTCATGCCAATCGAATAGGCCGCTTCCCACTGCCCTTTCGGGATCGCAGCCAGAGTGGCGCGGATGATCTCCGAGCTGTAGGCGCCGATGTTGAGGGTGAACCCGATCACCGCGGCGGTGAAGGCATCCAGCACAATGCCGGCACTCGGCAAGCCATAAAAAATCAGAAAGAGCTGCACCAGCAGCGGCGTGCCACGAATAAGCCAGACATAAAAACGGACCAGCACTACCAGCGGTGTCGGGCCATATAATCTGGCCAGCGCCACCAGCAAGCCGAGCAATATTCCCAAGACAAAGGTGATCAGGGTCAGTGGCACGGTAAAAATAAGCCCCGCGCTAAGCAGGGGCCAAAAAGAGTCGATCATTAACTGCAACCAAGCTGGCACGTTAATTACCTCGCTAGTTATTATTTTCCGGCAATATTATTGCGAGACATCAGTACCAAAATATTTAAGAGATATTTTCTGGTAGTTGCCATCCTGTTTGGCAGTGCGCAGTGCCTGATTGATGGCGGCCAGCAATTCCGGCTGTCCCTTGGCGAGCAACACTGCCGATTGATCCCCCTTCGCCTCGGTCGCCGCCACCCTCAATTTGGCATCCGGTTTCTGTTTCTTGAAGTCGAGGAAAGAGAGGCTGTCGTTGATGGTGGCATCCACTCGCCCGGTCAGCACCAGCTGCAGTGACTGGTTGAAGCCCTCGGTGGCGACCACCTCGGCGCCCGAGGATTTCGCCAGCTGAGCAAAGTTGCTGGTCAGCGACTGGGATGATTTTTTACCCTTCAGATCCGCAAAGCTGTTGATGCTGTGATTATCGCTGTGCACCACGATCACCGCTTTGGAGGTGATGTAGGGATCTGAAAAATCATACTTTTTCAGCCGCTCCGGCGTGATGGCCACTTCGTTGAGCACCAGATCGTAGCGCTTGGCATCCACCCCGGCGATGAGACCATCCCACTTGCCTTCGACAAACTCCGGCTTCACCCCAAGGCCTTTTGCAATCAGCTCACCAATCTCAACATCAAAGCCGACCAGCTTGCCGCTCTTGTCGTGATAGGTGAACGGAGGATAGGCGCCTTCAGTGCCGATTTTGATCGCACCGGCACTCTGGATAGCGGCGAGGCTGGACTGGGCTTGCGCCGATGTCATCAAAGCCAGTGGAAGGGCTGCCAGTAAAAACAGGGAGTGCAGTTTTTTCATTATTCACCTCGTTATATTTGTAAACATCCAGCACGCTTGCCAACGATAATCCGGATTACCATGCAATTATTATTTTGAATCCTGCTGCTGCCAGCACCATTTAATCGGGTCACGCCACATATACGATGACTGCCAATTAACGATTGCACTTGGCGGCACCAGCAAAACATAACGTGGTGATTCCCATTGCCAAACCATGAAATATGAGGATGTTTAGTGAAATAATGAATAACGGAAAAGCAGTCCCGCATTCGCTACTGATTGCGGGACACACTGTTTATTCATGATGAAAAAACACACTGCCAGCCCGATAGCAAATTCGAGCCATCACCTGATCACAAACACACCACCAGCCACTCCCCCTTGCCGACCGGCACCAGCGAGGTGGCAAAGGCTGAGTCCTGCGCGACCTCGTTCATCCACTCCACCATATCGCTGCGATGGGAGATGGCGTTGGCGATCACCAGCAGGCCGCGAGGCGCCAACAAACGGTGGATCTGTGGCCTCCATGCCCGGTAGTACTGACGATCCGAATTGAGGAAGATGAGCTGATACCCGGCTTGCGGCAAGGTCGGTAGCAGCTCGCTCTATCCTCTTGGTTTGGCCTTTGGGAGTCAAATGATTGCTTTTAAACGCCATTCCGAGCGCAAAGGATGAGAAAATGACAACCATTTGAGGCAGAATTTGTGACGTCTATCTGTTACACTTCGCGCCCGCCATTTTCCGGCTCACTCTCTGACTTGATGTCAGGCGCAGCCGTCGGTGGTTACAACCTCCGTCTCGCTCATGCCGAGCTAACCAAGCCAAATACAGCCCAGCTGGAACACAGGAACCCATTATGAGATTTGAATCGTTCGATTTTGCCCCCGAGATTTTGCGTGCTGTCTCAGATTGCGGTTATCAGGAGATGACCCCTGTGCAGCAACAGGCGATCCCGGCCATTCGCCGTGGCCGCGATGTGCTGGCCAGCGCCCAGACCGGTACCGGCAAGACCGCCGCCTTCGCCCTGCCCATTGTGCAGCGTCTGGTAGACAATCCGGCTTCGGCCCAGCCTTCCAACGCCCGTGTGCTGATCCTGACCCCGACCCGCGAGCTGGCGGCTCAGGTGGCGAGCAACATCAATGACTTCGCCAAGTATCTCGATATCACCACCATAACCATAGTCGGCGGTGGCAAGCAGGACGTGCAGGCCAGAAAACTGAAAGCGGGCGCTCACATCATTGTGGCCACCCCGGGCCGTCTGCTGGAACACCTTACCGCCTGCAACCTCAGCCTCTCCGGCGTCGAGTGTCTGGTGCTGGATGAAGCGGATCGTATCCTCGACATGGGCTTCAGTGCCGATGTGCAGAAGATCCTGCAAGCGGTCAACAAGACCCGTCAGAACCTGCTGTTCTCCGCGACCTTCTCCGACGCGGTGAAGAAGCTGGCCAACCTGATGCTCGACCGCCCGCAGATCGTCAGCGTCAACAAGCAGAACTCCACCGCCGACACCGTCAGCCACACCGTCTATCCGGTCGAGCAGAAGCGCAAGCGCGAGCTGCTCTCCGAGCTGATTGGCAAGCAGAACTGGCAGCAGGTGCTGGTGTTCGCCAGTACCCGCGAGAGCTGTGATGTGCTGGTCGAGGAGCTGAACCTCGACGGCATCAAGTCCGCCGTGGTCCATGGCGAGAAGGCCCAGGGCAACCGTCGCCGTGCCCTGCGCGAATTCATGGAAGGTAAGGTGCGGGTACTGGTCGCCACCGAAGTGGCCGCCCGTGGTCTGGATATCCCGGATCTGGAATACGTGGTCAACTACGATCTGCCGTTCCTGGCGGAAGATTACGTGCACCGCATCGGCCGTACCGGTCGTGCCGGCAAGCGCGGCATGGCCATCTCCTTCGTCAGCCGTGAAGAGGAGCGCACCCTGCTGGAGATCGAGGCCCTGATCGGCCAGAAGATCCGCCGCATCATGGTGCCGGGCTACGAGGTGAGCAGCCGTGACGAGCTGATCAAACAGCTGCAGGAGCGCCGTCGCTTCGGCAAGCGTCCGCAGCGTGAAGATAACGCCGTGGCCCAGGTGATGGCCGAAGCCAAGCTGCAGGGTCAGCGCCTCAAGCGTCTGGCCGCGGCCAAGAAGCCCCGTCAGCCGAAATAAGGCGCGCAGGCTACGCTATTGAACCGCAAAGGCGCCACTGGCGCCTTTGCTATCTCTGTCATCGGTGTTGACCCGTGGTGGTCAACTCAAGGATTGCTTATGACCTCTCCTACCTACAATCAGGCCCTGTTCGAGATGGCCACCCAGAGTCTGGCCGAACTGGCTCGCACCGCCGAGCAAAAGGCGGGCAAGCGCACCCCGGCGCAAGAGAGCCACTTTCTCTGTACCTGGATGGCCGACTCCCTCAAGGAGAAACGCTTCTCCCGTCTGGTGATGGAAGATTTGAAAGATTGGGTACAGCTTGGCCGCACGCTGGGAGCGGGCGCCGATCTCAAGGGACTGCTGGAGCGCATCGCCTTCCAGTACCAGTGCGCCATGACCAATCCGCAGCAATTGGGAGCCAAGCTGGCTGCCCTGCTGGAGGAGCTGGCAGCGGCAGGCTGGCTGGTGCTGACCGAGAGCGAAGTGAACGCCAAGCTGCGCCTGCAATCGGGCTGTCAGGCGAGTCTGGTGATCAGCCATAGCGAGTATCAGGGTCACATCGAAGCGGGTGAGCTTGTCAAACCCCTCACCCTCTATGTGCGCGGTGACGAGAAGGTGCTGGCAGAGGCGGCCTTCAAGCACGGTCTGCTGCTGAGCCAGGGCAACAAGAAAACCACCCTGGTCAAGCACCACAAGGCCTACCGGCTGATGCCGGACAACGCCCAACCGGCGCTGGCACTGCTGAGCGAAGCTCGCCAGAGCGCCTGATCCCGCCAGTTTGCAGCAATAAAAAAACGGCAGGCCCTTGTGCAGGGTCTGCCGTTTTTTATTGTTCGATCTTCGGTGATGAGGTCTGGTAGTCGTTTAGCGGATCTTGATGCCAATCTGACCCGCGTCACACCACTCGAACATCACCTCCTCGCTCTTGCCGCAGCAACTGCCACCACAGACCCGGCTTTCACGCTTGATGACCCGCCCCTTGCGCATCCAGACGCCGAGCATGGCCTCCACTGCATCTTCCGAGGTATGGAAGTGACGAGCCAGATCGCGCCGGCTCACCTTCTGCTGCGTGGCGAGGTAATCCCCCAGCTCGCGCAGGATCATAAGGTCACCACCTTGCGGGCGACGATGTCACCGTGACGGCGACCGGCCCACCAGAGCAGCACCAGAGAGAGGCCGTAGCTGACGATCCAGAACAGGCTCTGCTCCGGGTGAGCGGCAAAAGTGGCCACCTGATAGAAGACGGTCGCGCACATAAAGGCCATGTAGTTGCACCATACCGCCGTCATCAGCGCCCACTGGCGACCGGTTTCGCGCACCAGCGCGCCCATGGCGGCGGCGCAAGGCATGTAGAGCAGCACGAACAGCAGGTAGGAGAAGGCACCGGCCGCCCCGTCGAAGTGGGTCTGCATGTTGCCGTAGGTGGAAACATCGACCTCCTGCGCTTCGGCAGCGGCTTGTCTGTCATCCAGCTCACCGACAGACAATCCCATGGGGTCGCTCGGGTTGATCTCCGCCAGATTGGCCGTCACGGCGTCGATCGCCTCGTGGAAGCTGGCCACCAGCGAGAACTCGCTCTCCTCCTCTTCACCACCAGCACCGGCGTAGAGGCTGTTGAGGGTACCGACGACAGCCTCTTTGGCGAAGATACCGGTGACGATACCGACCGTGGCCTGCCAGTTATCATCGCGAACACCGATGGGGTGCAGCACCGGGGTCACCGCCTGACTAATCTTGCTCAGTACCGAGCCCTCTTGATCCTGATGGCCGAAGCTGCCATCGGTACCCAGCGAGTTGAGCACGCTCAGCACGGCAACCACCAGCACGATGGTTTTACCGGCGCCAAAGACGAAGGATTTGAGCTTCTGCCAGGTTTTGATGGCAACGTTGACCGGGCGCGGCCACTCGTAATCCGGCATCTCCATCAGCATGGAGTCGCTCTTGCCCGGCAGCAGGGTGTTGCGCAGCAACAGGCCGGTGAGCACCGCCACCACAATACCGATGAGGTAGAGACCGAACACCAGGTTCTGGCCGGATTCGGGGAAGAAGGCCACCGCAAACAGGGCGTAAACCGGCAGACGGGCACCGCACGACATGAAGGGGGCCATGGCGGAGGTCATCAGCCGCTCCCGCTCCGAGTTGAGAGTACGAGTCGCCATCACCGAGGGGACGGTACAGCCAAAACCCATCAGCATCGGCACGAACGCCTTGCCCGGCAGGCCGAGGCGGCGCATCAGGGCATCCACCACGAAGGCGGCGCGGGCCAGATAGCCGGAGCTCTCCAGCACCGCGAGGAACAGATAGAGGCAACCAATCACCGGAATAAAGGTGGCCACGGTCTGCAAGCCGACGCCGAAACCATCAGCCAGAATGGCACCGAGCCACTCGGGCGCATTGACCAGCCCCAGCAGGTGGTGCACCCCATCGACAAACAGGGCGCCGCCCATGATGTCGAAGAAGTCGATAAAGGCGCTGCCGACGTTGATGGCAAACAGGAACATCAGGTACATGACAAACAGGAAGAAGGGGATGCCAATCCAGCGATTGAGCAGTACCCGATCCAGCCACTCGCTCTGGGCCTCGGTGAGCTTGCCCTTCTGCTGACGAGCCTGTTGTACCCACTGGTGGATATGGCCGTAGCGGATATCCGCCAGTTGCAGATCGATATCCTGCCCCTGATGGGCGCGGGCGACCACATTGTGGGCGGCGGCCTGCTGACCGGGCAGCAGGGTCTCCTGCATCACAGCATCCTCTTCCAGCAGGCGCAGGGCGCGACCACGGGCAGTGAGGTGGTGCGGGGCGAGCAGGGTCTCCAGCTCCGCCAGATCGTTTTCAAGCGTGTGACCGTAATCGAGCTGCAAGGCTGCTTGCGGCTGACCGATAAACTGCCGGATCTGCTGCTTGAAGGCGGCAACCTGTTTGCTGTTGTGGGCCGAGAGGGCCACCACCGGGCAACCGAGAGATTTGCCGAGCTTGCTCTCGTCAATGACGATGCGGCGCTTTTGCAGGATATCCAGCTTGTTGAGCACCACCACCATGGGCAGACCCAGTTCGCGCAGTTGCAACGTAAGGTAGAGGGAGCGCTCCAGATTGGCGGCGTCGATGACGTTGAGCAGCAGGTCGGGCTGTTGGCCCTGAGCAAAGCGGCTGGCGATCTGCTCGTCCAGACTGCCATCCTGACTGGCCAGGCTATAGATGCCGGGCAAATCCATCAGCTTGAAGTGATGCTCACCTGCGCTGAACTCACCCATCTTCTTGTCGACGGTGACACCACTCCAGTTGCCCACTTGCTGGCGGGCACCGGTCAGGGCGTTGAACAGGGAGGTCTTGCCGCTATTGGGGTTACCTACCGTTACCAGGGAGTAATTCATACCTGTTCGACCTCGATAGTGCTTTGACCAAGACGATTGTTTTGTGAGGTGTGTTTCATACCAGCTCGACCTCGATTTGCTGTGCCAGACTCTTTTGCATGGAGAGGCAGATCCCCTGGCACTGGATCTGGAGCGGGTCCCCCAAGGGGGCGGAGCGCAGATAGATGACTTCAGTCTGGGGCAGCAGGCCCATCACCATCAGCTTGCGACGCAGCGGCCGTGCCAACTGGTTCATATTCTTGATGCGAGCACTCTGTCCCGGCGACAACTGCGTGAGTACCATGACTGACTCCTGAAGTTAAACAATAATAATTCGCTTTTACTTGGGGCATTATAAGCTGTGTCTTCAACTTTTATTTGAGTAAAATCAAACTCCGCTTAGCTAACCGATAAAGTATTGCCATGAGTCACGACAACAACAGCCGCCTCGTTTACAGCACGGATGGCGGCATGCTCAAGGAGCAGAGTGCTCCCCAATCCGCCTCCCCCTTCCCCACCGACGGCACCGTGCGCATTCGCCGCGAGACCAAGGGGCGCAAGGGCGCCGGGGTGATCACCATTCATGGCGTACCCGCCGATCAGCAGAAAGCCATGGCGACTCTGCTCAAGAAAAAATGCGGCACCGGTGGCGGTATCAAAGAGGGGGTGATCGAGATCCAGGGGGATAAACGGGACCTGATCAAGGCCGAGCTGGAGAAAGCCGGTTTCAGCGTCAAGCTGGTGGGGGGCTGATCCCCTTGTCACCCATGCGGTTTTTCCCTAGAATGCCCGCTCCCATCGAGGGGGAGTAGTCTCGCACGCCGGTTCCATCCTTTGCATGAATACCGGTTTGCGACCCTGATCAACATACTTGGTGCCAACTCACCATGGTCAGGGTGATCCATGCCAGTCGTGGATTTGACAAGACCTTTGACGGGCCAGTGCCAATACCGGGGACGGATGGCGCAGGCTTGTCTTTGGTTTATAACAATTCCGTCCCCCGGTCATCTTTATGGAAGCCTTGTTAACCTCAACCCTCAGCGTTGCCATTGCCGAAATCGGCGATAAAACCCAGCTGTTGGCGTTGCTGCTCATCTGCCGTTTTCGCAAGCCCTGGCCCATCATCGCCGGCATGCTGGCGGCAACCCTGCTCAACCATGCGGGCGCCGCCTGGATTGGCGAGTTCATCAGCCGCTGGCTCGATCCCAAGATAATGACCTATCTGGTCGCCATCGCCTTTATCGCCATGGCTATCTGGATTTTGGTGCCGGACAAGATGGATGACGAGGAGAGCTCGCTGGATAAATACGGCCCCTTTATGGCCACCTTCGTGCTCTTCTTCATCGCCGAGATCGGTGACAAGACCCAGATCGCCACCGTGCTGCTGGCCGCCAAGTATGACTCGCTGGTGCAAGTCATTACCGGCACCACCCTCGGCATGATGCTGGCCAACGTGCCTGTGGTGCTGATCGGCAAGCTGGGGGCAGACAAGCTGCCGCTCAAGGGGATCCGCATCGCCTGCGCCATCCTCTTCGTCGGCCTCGGGGTGAGCACCCTGATCTTTGCCTGATCGCCTTTTCCGCTGACCAAGCCCTCCACCTCGGAGGGCTTTTTTGTTTGCTGCTTTGTCTGTTGCGTAACCCGCTGTCGCAACCACCAGCCTTAGAGCCAAGGGGCAGTGCACGGTTGCGGGTGCCTCATGCCATAATGGGGCAAACCTCGTGGAGTCCCCCCATGCACAACGTATCAAGAGAGACGCTACTCGAATGGGTCAAACAAGGACGGCTGGCACCAGAGAAGCTGGCGGACGCCCTGACCCTCACCGATCTGCCCCCCCCTCCGGCGCGCTGGCAGTGGCTGTTTGACCGGCTGCTGCTCTGGCTCGGCGCCCTCTGCATCGGGGCCGGACTGGTCTTCTTCGTCGCCTTCAACTGGCAAGAGCTGGGCCGGGTCTCCCGCCTCGCCCTGCTGGAGGCGCCACTGCTCGCCATGCTGCTTCTGCTGTGGCGCAAACCGCTGGGGGATACTCCCCGTCAGGCGCTGCTGCTTGCTGTCGCCCTCAATATCGGCGCCCTGCTGGCGCTGGTGGGCCAGACCTACCAGACCGGTGCCGATCCCTGGCAGCTGTTCGCTACCTGGGCGCTGATGCTGGTGCCACTGGCGGTATTTGGCCAAAGCCCGCTGCTCTGGACCTTAAGCTGGTTGCTCGGCCAGCTGGCGCTGGTGCTCTACTGGCGGCTCGGCCTGTTCGCACTCTTCTTTACCTTCGATGAAGAGGGTCTGGGCTGGTGCCTTACCCTGCTCAACGCCGCCCTCTGGGGTCTGCTTCTGCTGGCACCGGCCCGCTGGCGCCTGATGCCAAGCTGGCTGGCGGGTCTGGCTGCGGGTCTGGGGGCCACCCTGCTCACCCTGCTGGCGCTGTTTGATGCCGCCTCCCCGCTGGTGTGGCCGCTCTGGTTTGGCTGGCTCGCCGCGGCCTATGCCCTGTGGCACCACAGATTTATCGCCGGACTCGCCATGGGGTGCCTCAGTCTGATTGCCGTCATCCTCGCCACCCTCGGTAAATGGATGGAACCCGACATCAACGGCTTTTTGCTGCTGAGCCTGATCGCCATCGGCCTTTCTGTCACCGCCGCCCGCTGGCTGCAACAACAACGGAGGTCTCATGAGTGATCTGACCCTTTGGCAAGCGCTACAACAGGCCAATCTGGTGGAAGGGGAAATGCCCCGTGACACCCAGCCCCACTGGTCGAGCCGTTTTATGCTGGGGCTGGTGGGCTGGATTGCCGCCCTGTTCCTGCTCTTTTTCCTGTTTCTCACCTTCGAACAGCTGACCCACGAGGCCAACAGCGCCCTGCTGCTGGGGGCCGTGCTGCTGGCGGGGGCGTATGCCCTCAACCGCAGCCAGCGCGGCGATCTCTGGGATCAGTTCGTGCTGGCACTCACCCTGGCGGCCGATGCCTGGCTGCTCTATGGCCTGCTCGATCAACTGGATCTCCATCACGCCCTGCTCTGGTTCGGTCTGTGCCTGCTGTCGCTCGCCATCGCCGTGCTGTTCGATCACTGGCTGGTGCGGCTGTTTCACAGCGTGGCGGCGGCCCTGCTGCTCACCCTTGGCCTCGCCTGCCTCGGGCTGCAACTGCTGGCGCTGCCACTGGTGATGGCGGCCATCACCTTCTGCTGGCTGCGGGCAGATAGGGATCCAGAGCGCCACCAGCTCTACCACTCCATCACCCTGGGGCTGGCCCTCTCGCTGCTGGTGCTGGGGCGTCTGCACCAACCGCTGTGGGATAGCGGCAGCAGCATGCTGGACGAGCTGGGGCTGTCGCGCCTGCCACTTTGGCTCAATCCGTTGCTCTGCGCCGCCCTGTTGCTGGCGGTGATGGTGAAACTCAAGCTCCCCCTGCTGTTTGGCCTGCCACTGGTGCTGATCAGCGCCATCATCCCCGGCATGGGGGCGGGCGCACTGGTGCTGATCCTCGGCTTCTATGCCGGCAGTCTGGGGCTGATGACCCTCTCAGCCCTGCTGCTGCTCGGCTATGGCTCGCTCTATTACTACGATCTGGGGCTCACCCTGATGACCAAATCCTGGCTGCTGCTGGGCTCAGGTCTCCTGCTGCTGGGTGCCCGCCAGCTGCTCACCACCTTCGCGGCAAGGAGCGATTCATGAAACCCGTCACCCGACAACTCGCCCTGTTGCTGAGCGGCCTGGCCATCCTGGCGGGCATCAATGCCACCGTCTGGCGCTATGAGCGCGCCATGAGCAGCGGCGAAGTGGTGCTGCTGCGACTCGCCCCGGTCGATCCCCGCTCCCTGATGCAGGGGGATTACATGCGGCTGAACTATGAGATTGCCCGCGAGCTGGCCAGCAGCGATGCCCGTGAAAAGGGCCGCGATACCCTGGTGATCCGCCTCGATGCCCATCAGGTGGCCAGTCTGGTGGCCGCTGGCAAGCCGGATCGGCTCGCCAGCGATGAGCGGCTATTGCAGGTGCACCAGAGCGAACGGCAGTGGCAAATTGGCCCCGATGCCTACTTCTTTGAAGAGGGCACGGGGGATCTGTATCAAGCGGCCCGCTACGGTGAATTCCGGCTGCAAGCGGATGGCAAGACCCTGCTGGTGGGGCTGCGGGACGAGGCTTACCAGCCCATCGGGCAGACCCGCGCCCGCTGGTAATGGCAGTGAGTGGCTATTTACGCTGTTCATGGTCACACTCAATACAAGGTTGATCGCTAAGGATGTTCCCAATGAGGATATGGCTGATCTGTCATCTGTTACTGCTCTGCTGGGCCTCGACGGCCCGGGCTGATCTGGGCAAGCTCGAGTACCTCACCGAAGAGTACCCCCCCTACAACTTCAGCGATCCACAAGGCCAGCCCACCGGCCTTGCGGTCGATCTGCTGCAGATGATCTGGCAACACAGCGGCGTGGCGCCCCAGCCGGTACGCATCCTGCCCTGGGCGCGCGGTTATTACTTGCTAACCCAGAAGCCCAACGTGGTGCTCTTCTCCACCGCCCGCACCCAGGCGCGGGAGGATCTCTTCAAGTGGGTGTGCCCCATCGGCTACTCGGAGTACATCCTGCTGGGCCGCAAAGCGCAAAACATCACTCTCGACTCGGTGGATCAGATGAGTCAGTACAAGATCAGCGCGGTGCGCTCGGACGCCGCCGAGCAACTGCTGCTCAACAACGGCATGGATGACAACAACATCATCTCGGCCAACCGCCTGTCGCAAGGGTTGAAGATGCTGCTCTCCGGTCGCGCCGATCTGCTCGCCACCAGCAAGCTGGCGGGATATGACGCCATCCGCGAACTGAAGCTCAATAGCGACGACTTCAACGTGGCCATGGTGCTGAGCGCCGAGCAGCTCTGCTACGCCTTCAGCCGTCAGGTGCCCGACAGCGAGATCACCCTCTTTCAGCAGGCCCTGACCCGCGCCCTCGCCTCGGAAGAGTTTCGCAAATTGCAGGCCAAATACCTGCCGGTACGCTGAGCACTCACTCACCCGATGGGCAGCAAGGCGCTGCCCATTTTATGGATGAAAGATGCAATAGAGGTGGCTAGCTATTCCCGCCGTGAGCAGTCAAACTGACCAAAATCTTTGATTGGCAAGGATTTTCCCGTGCGAACATGGCACTTCATTCACCTGCTGCTCCTGTGGACGACCTTCGCTCAGGCGGATCCGGCCAAACTCGAATACCTCAGCGAAATCTCCCCCCCTTATAACTTCAGTGACGAACGGGGCCAGCCCACCGGGCTGTCGGTCGATCTGCTGCAACTGATCTGGCAGGCACGCGGCGTGGCGCCCCAGCCGATCCGCATTCTGCCCTGGGCCCGTGGCTACAACCTGCTGCAACAAAAACCCAATGTGGTGCTGTTTGCCGCCGCCCGTACACCGCAGCGGGAGCCGCTCTTCAAGTGGGCCTGCCCCATCGACCATTCGGAGTTTGTGCTGCTGGGGCGCAAGGGTGACAACATCACCCTCGACTCGGCAGCGCAGCTTGGCCACTACAAGATCGGGGTGGTGCGCGCCACCGTCTCCAAGCAACTGCTGCTCGATCGCGGTATCGATGAGCGCACGCTGATACAAGCCAACCGGCTCACCCAGGCAGCCAAAATGCTCACCTCCGGCCGCGCCGATCTGTTTGCGACCAACAAACTGGTGGGCTATCAACCCCTGCAGCAGCTCGGCTTCAAGCCGGATGACGTTCATGTTGCCTTCGTGCTGGATACCACCCCGCTCTGCTACGCCTTCAGCCGTCAGGTGCCTGACAGCGAGGTCGCCCTCTTCCAGCAGGCACTGACCCGGGTCGTCGCGTCAGCGGATTTCTCGGCCTTGCAAACCAAATACCTGTCGCTGCGCTAACGCCCTGATCGCCGCCGACAGAGGGCGCGGAATGGCAGCGAGCGCCGGCACTTTTATTACCAAACATGCCCCGTCGCCTTGGCGAAATCGGCCAGTTTGGTCACACTTGAGCATGATATTCCCTTGATCAGGATGGCAAAAATGAAAGCATGGATTGGATTGGCCGGGGCGCTGCTGGCCACCCTCGCACAGGCGAGTCCTGAGCTCGGCAAACTGCACTACCTCACCGAAGAGTACAAACCCTACAACTACGCCGATGCCAGCGGCGCCCCTGCCGGCCTCGCGGTCGAGCTGCTGCAACTGGTGTGGCAGAAGACCAACACCCCGCCGCAGCCCATCACCATCATGCCCTGGGCGCGCGGTTACTACCTGCTGACCCAAAAGCCCAATGCGGTGCTCTTCTCCACCGCTCGCACCCAGGCGCGGGATCCCCTGTTCAAGTGGGCCTGTCCCATCGGGTATGCCGAGATCGTGCTGGTGGGGCTGGCCGAGCGCAATATCACCATCACCAAGCTCGACGATGCCAAGGCGTTCAATATCGGGGCGGTGCGGGCCGATGTGGGGGAGCAACTGCTGCTCAACAACGGCTTTGACGAGACCAAACTGATGGCCGCCAACCGGCTGGCACAGGCGCTGAAGATGCTCACCTCCGGCCGGGTCGATCTGGTCTCCACCAACAAGACCACCATGGAGCAGCTGATCGTCGAGCAAAAACTAGACCCCGCCCGTTTCAAGGAGCAGTGGGTGCTGAGCTCGGAGCAGTTCTGCTTCGCCTTCAGCCATCCGGTGAGCGATGCGCTGGTCAGAGAGTTCCAGACCGGCTTGACCCAGGTGCTGGCGAGCAGTGAATACCCGCTGCTGCACAGCAAATATTTCCCGGCACCGGCACCCGCCAACACTGAACAGGCCAAAACCGGGACAACCAACTAGCTCGCACACCGCCAATACAGAGGGGCCCGATATGGGCCCCTCCGGTTTTGTGGCTCGCCACACTCAATCGCGCACGGCCTGTGCGTTGTTGTCGAGCACTCTCCTTTGGCTATTCACCTTGGGTTGACCACTTCTGGTGACTCACACAGTCCCTTACATTCAACCACGCACCAGCGCCGCGGCGGCTACCTTGTGGCGGGCGATAAGCTGCTCGATATCCAACCCCTCGATAACGCCATCCACCACCCGCCACTTGCCGCCCACCATCACCCGATCGGCGCGCTCGGCGCCGCACAAGATCAGCGCAGCAACGGGATCGTGACTGCCGCTAAAGCGCAGATCATCGAGCTTGAACAGCGCCAGATCCGCCTGCTTGCCGGGCAGCAGCTCGCCAAGATCGCCGCGCCCCAGCAACTTGGCCGAGCCACGGGTCGCCCACTCCAGCACCTTGCGCGGGGTGATGCGCTCGGCGCCGTAGCGCAGCCGCTGCAGATAGAGCGCCTGACGGGCTTCTTGCATCAGGTTCGAGGCATCGTTGGAGGCCGACCCATCCACCCCGAGCCCCACCGGCGCACCGGCCGCCTCGAGATCCAGCGTCGGGCAGATGCCGGAGGCGAGCCGCATATTGGAGACCGGACAGTGGCACACCCCGGTGCCCGCCGCTCCCAGCCGCGCAATCTCGTCCGGATTGAAGTGAATGCCGTGGGCCAGCCAGGTGCGATCCCCAAGCCAGCCTACCTTCTCCAGATAATCGACGGTGCGTAGGCCAAAGCGTTCGAGGCAGAACGCCTCCTCATCCAGCGTCTCCGCCAGATGGGTGTGCAGCCGAACATCGAGCTCGGCCGCGAGCTTGGCGCTCTCCACCATGATCTCCTCGGTCACCGAGAAGGGGGAGCAAGGGGCCAGCGCAATCTGGATCTGCGCCCCGGCGCCGCGCTGGTGGTACTGGCGCACCAGCCGCAGGCTGTCATCGAGGATCTGCTGCTGCCCCTGCACCGTGTGGCGCGGCGGCAAGCCACCCTCATCTTCGCCCAGACTCATGGAGCCGCGGGTCAGCATGGCGCGCATCCCTAACTCACGCACCGTCTCGACCTGAATATCGATGGACTCCTCCATCCCGCGCGGGAAGAGGTAGTGGTGATCCGCCGCCGTGGTGCAACCGGAGAGCAGCAGCTCCGCCATCGCCACTTTGCTCGCCAGCGCCAGCCCATCCGGCGTCAATCTGGCCCACACCGGATAGAGGGTCTTGAGCCAGGGGAAGAGCGGCTGATTGACCACCGGCCCCCAGGCGCGGGTCAGGGTCTGGTAGAAGTGGTGATGGGTATTGATAAGGCCCGGCAGCACCACATGGTCGCGGGCATCGAACAGCTGATCGCACGGCCGGGCGGGCTGCTGGCCCGCCGCCAGCACCTCGCTGATGAGATTATTTTCAATCACCAGCCCGCCGCGACCATCGACGGCCTCGGGGGTAAAGGTGGCAAGGGGATTTTTGATCCAGATACGGGTAGCGGACATGGCCGGCGCCTCCATCAGTCATACATAGGGGTGAGCCAGCTCAGTTATACCCTGTCTGCTGATCCAGAGGCGGCGCAGCACCGCAGTGGCCCCAGTCTACCCGGCAGCGGCAAAAAATCTGTGATCCTCGTTTTAAATCAAGGTGATAGCCCCTCCCCTTGCGGCGTCACCCCGCCGCCCTGCCAGTACCGAGCCCCGACAGCCATTGATTGATCACCCATTTCGAAAAGTGTGCGCCAGCGCAAAAAAACCTCTGGTTTCTGATAGTTGCGTGATGGTCGCCATAGTTAAGCGCTCAATGAATCCGTAAGATATCCAGCGGCGCCTGTTGGCCCCCTCTCGTGATCAATGGTCAACGGCGCAATCTGGTAGCGACAGTCAGGGGCGGTAGCAACTTTAGCGGAGACCAGCCGGCCTCCCGCCCCTGCGCCAAGGTGCGAGGGTTGCACCCTCGACGGGCGTCCCTGTCAGCCCCCTGAGCTGTGTGCCCATGCCCCCATGTACGGTGGACGCTGGGGCAATGGGTAAGGTCGATTCGGGTCGAATCGGGTCGAATTGGATCGAGTAGGGTCGATTAGCGAAGCGTAATCGTCCGCGGTAACCATCCCCTCTCCCTTGCGGGTGAGCGGTAGGGTGCAATAAGCGGAGCGCATTGCACCAAGGTAACCGTCCCCTCTCCCCTTGCGGGAGAGGGCTAGGGTGAGGGGGACGGTAACGTCATTGCATAGCGGAATATCGCCCCCCTAATTGGCATGGCTTCGCCATGCAGGACACGAGGACTCCGTCCTCGACGGGGTTTCGCCGCCGCTGCGCGGCTTGGCGAGTGACTTTTCTTTGCGTGGCCAAAGAAAAGTCACCAAAAGAAAGGCCACCCCCACTTGTTCGCCCTCCTGCGTCGGGTTCCCTCGGTTCACCCGTTTGTCCAACGGCACGCGCCGATGGGCCATCCCTGGCCCAGCGCCGCTCGCTCGGCGTCCTGCCTCGCGGCCTGGACAAACGGGCTCACCTCGACGAACAACAGGGGGCAACCCCCAACCCGCCGCCCCGAGGCCAGTTAACAGGCGTAGGGTCCAATAAGCGCAGCGCATTGCACCGCCGTAACACTCACCAGCCTATTCGGGACACATATCGGGCGGGTTGTTATCTCATAGCCACCCCCTCGCCCACCCCATGGCGAGCTCAGATTGTTGAACCTATGCAAGAAGTGATATCGACATGGTTGCATAGATGAAAAATCATGGTGGGTACAACAGAAAGCGGTACACATTCCTATCGGGAGCGGTTGTATATAGAAGATCCGATAGTGAGTATTTCACCGTGTAATAAAACCTTATTCTCGAACGTCCGATTACGCTTCGCTAATCGAGCCTACAGCCTAATTTTTTTGATAGTCAGGAAAAGTAAATAATTTCAATCGCTATCGTTTATTAAAAATTCGCACTTACATTTAATTGAGATATATATGAATCAACAAGAACTTTTAACAAGAATTAACGCACTGCTAGGGCGGTTTGCATATGAAGTCAAGGTTTCTAATGCAACAGGAATGTTTGACATTAATATAATAGCAGAAGAATTTCTCATCCCTATATTATCAGTTGTTTTAAAATGCCCAAACCTGAAAAATCAAAACAGAGTTCAGATGCACTTTCCAGCTGTAGACTTGGGTTGTGACGCTAGTCGAACTTCTATTCAAATCACATCAGACCCATCTAGCCAAAAAATTTGCAAGACACTCAATAAGTTTCAGGAGCATAATTTAGAAAAGCATTTTGATCATCTTTACGTCTATATAATCACCGAGAAACAAAAGTCATATCAATCAAAATATCTTGATGCCGAAATAAATTCTTTACCTATCAATTTTGATGTAAAAGAAAATATTTTAGACTATAAGGACTTAGCAGAGAAAATAGGGGAGTTAAAAAATGAAGAATTAACAGCAATTGTTCAGCATCTCGAATCTTCATTTAATAAGATTGACTCTCACCTTTTCTTCCGAAAGAACCTGAGCGAATTTATAAATGTGAGTCAGAAAAAAATCGACGATGAAAAGAAATCAAAAAAATATATTCCGTCTGTATTTGTAGAAACTTCCGAGGTCAAAGATTGTGTTAGATACTTTGCAAACCCATTATTTTTTTACAGAAAGATTGATTATGACTTGCAACATATTGCTCTTGAGAAATTTAAAAACACCCTTGTAATGGCTAAGGTCGAGCCCTTAGAAATAAATATCCTTGATGCTGTTCACTTACCAGAACCAAAGAATCTCACAGAGCTAAATAATCGACTTTCACAGCAGAAAGAACTTATTGAAGGCTTTAATGAAATAATTACCCCGTTCTCTTGGCGAAGAAATGAACACAACAAATACACACCAAAGACTGATTCAAAAGACTATTGGACAGTCTTTAAATTTGCAGTGGAATCAATAGGCAGCGATATTTTCCATAACTTAGAAGATGTTCTTGAAAAAATCAGGATCGCTAAAGCTAAGATCTTTCTGATTACAGGTATGGCGGGGCAAGGAAAGACTAATTTTGTTTGTGATTTAGTAGAAAATCAATTTCATTACTTTGAGATCCCCACAATATTTATACCCGCCAGACTGCTAAACCATTACCCGAGCCCTAATAGGATGCTCTCTTATATAACAAACAATAGATTCTGTCCAAACTTGAATAATTTACATGAACTTTTTACGCTTTTAAATAACGTTGCAAATGAATCAAAAAAACCATTTATTATCGTTTTAGATGGAATAAATGAAGTCAGCGATCTTCATGGATTGGTTGATGAGTTAAAGGTATTTCTTGAAGCATTATGCCAATATGAATTTGTAAAAATTATTATTACTTGTAGGAATGAGTTTTTCGATCATAAGTTTACTCGGGTATTTTCTCCTCAATTCTCTGATTACACTTATCGAGTACAAGATCTTAGGAATGAGATGTCAGATTACAATAAGTCCAAGCTGCTTACGGATTATTTTTCACATTTTAATATAAATGCCAACCTATCAAAATCATCAAAGGCATTTTTAGAGAATGATTTGATTTTACTACGGTTGTTTTGTGAAATATATGAAAACAAGAACATAGGTTATGTCTCAGATATATATAAGGGAGAGCTATTCGAAAATTACCTAAAGATGAAAATTGACAATTTCCCCATTGAGCAAAAATCAATCGCCATATGTTCTCTAAGAAAAATATGTCAAAAAATGTATGAGAGTGAAAATTTCACTCTAGTATCTAATGCTGATTTTGAAACTGTTGAGCGAGAATTAATTGAGAAACTAGTGGGTGAGGATATTATATTAAGAAGAGAAGTTCCACCATCTGGACTGATGTCCATAGGTATTGAAAGCATATCATTTACCTATGATGAAATGAGAGATTTTCTTTTAGCTTATTTTGTGGTTGTCGATACAACCCAAGGTGGCCTAAATATTAGCATACTTAATAGAATGAAAGAATGGCCAATCTATGAAGGTCTATTCCGTTATACCTATATACTAGCTCGTAAACACAATAATCAACCTGCTTTGTTGATGTGTGAGAAATCTGATGATTTTACTTGTCATTATGTAAATAATCTATCGCTCTTATCATCTGATATACAGTCTAATGATGATATTCAGCGTGTAAATAAAATATTACAAAGCAGTTCAAATAGTAAAACAATCCAATCTGTCGCTTGGTTTCTTTTTGGAAAAAGAGATACCTCTGAGTTACTTAACTTAGGAGTTCTTAATGAGCACTTAGGTAGACTGAGTGATTCCGAGTCAGAACATTTTTTAAAATTTATGTTTTGCGATAGTAGAGGATATGAACGTAATAGCTGGGATGAAAATATCAGTGAATTCGTAGATAGTTTGAAAAAAATTAGTGATAAAGACAAATTATCGATTAGCTCATTGGCATTGACGTTTGTTTTTTATTTACTGCCTCATGCATTTTGGATTCAAAGAGAGAATACTCTCAACTTCTTTATTAAAAACAAAGAATGTCACAATGTCACTGCAGCTATAGACTCTTGCCGTAGATCTCATTCAGATAGAGTTCAAGCACTCTTAAGTGAAATGAAATAAGGGATGGGGTATCAGTGAAAAATAAAGTTAAGTTTATTATTTCCTCTTCATGGAAGCCAAATATAGAAGAATTCTTGTCATCTTTAGGTGTATCAACAGGAGGACTCGGCGAACAAATTTTTCATTCGGTTTATGAAGCATTTTTTGAAACATCAATTAATATAAAGGAAGAATATGAGCGATTTTATTCTGTTGAATATAGATGTTTATCTGATTATGTAGAAATTAGATATGGAAAAATTCTCAGCAATGAGGATTTAGAAGCAGAGAGCATTTTTGCCATCACTTGGGTACCACAAGTAGTTGACGATGTATATGAAGAAAACAAATTAGATTTAGTAATGGATAGTCTTGCAAGACTAAATAAGGGGCATCATGAAAATCAAGCTTGACTTTATATCAAACAGTTCATCCACCTCATTTGTATATATATCAAAAAATGAGTTTACTCTTGATAAATTCCTTAAGTCGGTTGGTGTTGATAAACATGGCCCTGTTGGAGAACTTTTTTGTGATATGTATGCCGAATTAAATTCCGCGATTACAAATCATGGAAGTTCAATAAAAACGATAGAAGAGGCAAATGCTTTGTTGGGCTCTTATGAATTTACTCCAGAAGTTATAGATAAAATTAAAGATGGTATTATAAATGGGAGAAATGTTGTTACGTCATCCTTGAGTAGCGATGGGAGTTTTGCTGAATCATTGCTTTGCATGACTATATTTGAAATCGATTCCGAACATTTTTATATTAATGCCTATAATAACTACTGGTGATTTATGATTAAGGTGAATCGATTTAAAGATCTTGGCTATACAACGATTTTTAATAGTCTTACCGGTTTCTTTGCTCGCATTCCAGATAAGGGCAAGAGAGAACCATTCTGGTCTCCGCATGGACCAGAACTAATGGATATATCTATAACAAATTGGTGTGACAAGGGATGTGCATTTTGCTACAAATCATCTACAAATCGTGGCACTCACATGCGTCTTAGTGATTATAAAACCATTGTAGACCAAGCGGCCAATATGGGCACTTTTCAAGTCGCTCTTGGTGGAGGTAATCCAAATCAACATCCGGACTTCATAGAAATATTAGAATATACGAGACTAAAGGGTATTGTCCCAAACTATACAACAAATGGCCGTGGATTGAGTAATGAAGTTCTTAATGCAACTAGAAAGTACTGTGGAGCAGTAGCTGTTTCTGCATACCCACCATATGATGAAACTGAACAATGTTTGAAAAAACTGATTCATATCGGTATCAAAGTTAACTTACACTTTATCTTAGATTCCCACAGCATTGACACTGCCATAAACTGGCTAAAAGAACCGCCTGTGTTTTTGAAAACCATCAATGCAATTATATTTCTTAATTATAAGCCTTCTGGAAGAAAAGTCTTTGAAAACAAAATGCTAAGAAATAGCAAAAAGCTCGATGAGTTTTTTCAGTTAGCTACTTCAGAAGAGAGAAAAATAAAGGTCGGTTTTGATGCTTGTTGTGTCAGTGGAGTATTTGCCAGAACAGGATCTAGCCCGGTCATGGTTGATGCATGTGATGCTGCAAGATTTTCAATGTATATAGCTGAAGATATGAAAGTGTACCCATGCTCATTTCAAAGTGGTCTTGTATCAGGTGACCTATTTAACGACAAGACATCACTAATAGACATATGGACAAAATCTAAAAACATGCAATCTTTTCGTAATTACTTTAGTTCGAATCGCTGTGGAGAATGTAGCCACAAAAATAACTGTATGAATGGATGCCCCATTTTTGAACATATAGTAGTCTGTGGAAATCGATAGCTTTATTTTCTCTAATAAATTATACCGAGAAAAAATAGGAATTTTTTATGTAAAGCCATTCACCTCTATTAACAATTAATCGTACCAGCAGCTACTTGATATATTTTTGCTGATGACTAAAGTATAAATGGAACAATCATCTTTTTATTCACCCAGCACTAACTATCGCTTTCTCTATAATGCCTATCTGGACTTTATTAAGTAATAACTGATAGTGGTAATAATCGTCAAGATATATATATAAAGATAATACTTCAGCATTCCCTTTGTAATAATGCAGATCTACCTCTGAAAGCATCAAAAAAAGCCTCGTACCCCCTCGCCCAAACAAAAACCGCAGCCCAAGGGCTGCGGTTTTTTTATTTTCTCAACCTGTTGCCAACAACAGGCCACCGGCCTTACGCACGGCGCCAGCTGGTCTTGCCGGCGCTGTCTTCCAGTACGATACCCATCTCGGTGAGACGGTTGCGGGCGGCATCCGCCGCAGCCCAGTTCTTGTCGGCACGGGCCTGATTGCGCTCGGCGATCAGGCGCTCGATCTCGGCCACTTCGTCGTCCGCTTCGTCACCCTTCAAGAAGGCGTCCGGATCCTGCTGCAGGATGCCGAGCACGGCGCCCAGCTCGCGCAGACGGGCACCCAGCGCGGCAGCTACGGTGATATCTTCCGCTTTCTGGCGGTTGATCTCGCGCACCAGATCGAACAGGGCGGAGTAGGCTTCCGGGGTGTTGAAGTCGTCGTCCATCGCCTCTTTGAAGCGAGCCACCTGCTCGTCGCCACCGGCAGCAGCGGCCAGCGGCAGATCGCGCAGGGCGGTGTACATCCGCTCCAGCGCGGCGCGGGCTTGCTTGAGGTTATCTTCCGAGTAGTTGAGCTGGCTGCGGTAGTGGCCAGACATCAGGAAGTAACGGACGGTTTCGGCGTCATAGTGGGCCAGCACGTCACGAATGGTGAAGAAGTTGCCAAGGGATTTGGACATCTTCTCTTTATCCACCATCACCATGCCGCTGTGCATCCAGGTGTTGACGTAGTCGCCACCGTGTGCGCAGCAGGACTGGGCGATCTCGTTCTCGTGGTGCGGGAACTGCAGATCGGAGCCGCCGCCGTGGATGTCGAAGTGGTTGCCAAGGTGCTTGGAGTTCATGGCGGAGCACTCGATGTGCCAGCCAGGACGGCCCGGGCCCCAGGGGCTTTCCCAGGTCGGCTCGCCCGGCTTGGACATCTTCCACAGCACGAAGTCCAGCGGGTTGCGCTTGGCATCGACCACGTCAACGCGGGCACCGGCTTGCAGCTGCTCCAGATCCTGCCCGGAGAGCTTGCCGTAGTCGGCATAGGATTCGACGATAAACATCACGTCGCCGTTATCGGCCACGTAGGCGTGATCCTTGGCGAGCAGGCTTTCCACCAGTTCGATGATTTCGCTGATGTGCTGGGTGGCGCGCGGTTCGATATCCGGGCGCACCATGCCGAGGGCGTCGAAGTCGGCGTGCATGTCGCCAATCAGACGCTCGGTCAGGTCGTCACAGGTGACGCGGGTTTCAGCGGCGCGCTTGATGATCTTGTCATCCACGTCGGTGATGTTGCGCACGTAGGTGAGGTCGTAACCGGCGTAACGCAGGTAACGAGCCACCACATCAAAGGCGACGAAGGTGCGGCCGTGGCCGATATGACAGTGATCGTAGATGGTGACACCACACACATACATGCCCACCTTGCCCGGGTGGATAGGTTTGAATTCTTCTTTTTGACGAGTGAGTGTGTTGTATATCTTCAGCATCTTATAACCACTGCCTGTGAGTAAAATGGTTGGTCATAATACCCCGTTCAAGGGCAGAAAACGAGGCGGAAAATGTGGCCAATCCCGCCTGCCGCCTATGTTCTGGCACTGGATGCGCCCTTTGCAGCACTTTCTGCAACACTATGCCGCAGCCCCTTGATGGGCTAGAATTGCCACCACTTTATGCCACACCCCGCAAGCGCCCTGTCGCTTGCTCACTTTTCGTTCAAAAGTATGAAAGGACATATCATGGTCACTCTGCACACCAATCACGGCGACATCACCCTCACCCTGAACGCTGAAAAAGCCCCGGAAACCGTGGCCAACTTCCTGCAATACTGCCGTGACGGTCACTACGACAACACCATTTTCCACCGTGTCATCGACGGCTTCATGATCCAGGGCGGCGGCTATGCTCCCGGCTTTGAAGAGAAAGATACCCGCGCTCCCATCAAGAACGAAGCGGCCAACGGTCTGTCCAACAAGGTCGGCACCATCGCCATGGCCCGCACCAGCGAGCCGCACTCTGCCAGCGCCCAGTTCTTCATCAACGTGAACAACAACGACTTCCTCGACTTCAAATCCGCCACCACCCAGGGCTTCGGCTACTGCGTATTCGGTGAAGTGACTGCCGGGATGGACGTGGTCAACAAGATCAAGGGCGTCAAAACCGGTAACTACGGCCGCATGCATCAAGACGTGCCGACCGAAGATGTGGTTATCACCAAGGTGACCCTTGCTGACTGATCTTTGCCAACTCGGCACGGATGAAACTGCGGCCCCGGCCGCAGTTTTTCCATCTGCGTCCGCCAGCGTCAGAGCGAACTGGCGCCGCCTCGACTATCTGGCCCACGGCAACGAACGCCAGCGCTCGGCCCATGCCCTGCTCACCGCCGGTGTGTGGGATGCGCTGGCAGCGCAGTGCGCCGATCTGGCGCTGGTGAGCACGCTCGCCATCGGCCTCGATCGGCCAGGCAGCGATCTCGATATTCTCTGCCAGCATCCAGATCCGGCTGCGTTTGCCGCTACTTTTGCAGACCAAGGTTGGCAGGCGAGCGCCAAGGGCGACAATATCTGGCTGCTGGAGCGCGTTTTTCCCTGTGCCGCCGATAGCGGTTGCAATAACCGCATCGTCAGCTGGCCGCTGGAGCTCTACGTCACCCCCGCCCCCATCGAGACGCTGAACGGCTGGCGCCACCTCACCCTGATGGCCGCCCTGCTCGAACGCTTTGGTGATGCTTTCTACCGCGAAGTTTTACGCCTGCGCCTTGAGCAAGGCTTGAAAGGGGAAGCGGCGATGTGCCGTTTGCTGGGGCTGGCGGGCGATCCTTACGCTGCACTGCTGACGCTGGAGGGACGCAATCTGGCCGAGCTGTCATGGCAACCCCCATCCCGTGACGCTATGCATACCTCAACTGGCGCGGCGGCGATGGTGCCTGTCGTGCAACCTTCGTCCCCTGTGTTTTCCACTATCTCTGCCACTCCTGTTTGCCCTGTTTCGACCGAGAGCCCGACCCCCATATCATGAGCACCCTCTTTATCAGTGACATTCACCTCTCTGCCCAGCGGCCCGATATGACCGCGGCACTGGTGCGCTTTCTCGAGCATGACGCCCCCGGCGCCGATGCCCTCTATGTGCTGGGGGATCTCTTCGAATTCTGGATTGGCGACGATGACCCCAATCCGCTCCATCAACAGATGGCCGACGCCTTCTTGGCCCTGAGCCAGCAGAACGTGCCCATCTACTTTATTCACGGCAACCGCGACTTTCTGCTGGGCCAGCAGTTTGCCAAGCGCGCGGGGATGACCCTGCTGGGCGACCCCTGCGTGATCGAACTCTATGGCGAGCGGGTGCTGCTCAGCCACGGCGATCTGCTTTGCACCCTGGATGAGGGGTATCAGAAGTTTCGTCGCATCACCCAGCTCAAGTGGCTGCGTTGGCTCTTTTTGCGGCTGCCGCTGGCCCGCCGTCAGGCCATCGCCTGCAAGATGCGCGGCCAGAGCCAGATGGAGAACGCCCACAAGAGCCAGATCATCATGGATGTGACGCCAGCGGCGGTGGACGACACCCTGCGCGCCCACGACTGCCGGATGATGATCCACGGCCACACCCACAGACCTGCCATCCACGACTTCACCCTTGATGGCCACCCCGCCCGCCGCATCGTACTGGGAGACTGGTTCGAGCAAGGCTCGGTGCTGGTCTGCCGCCCCGGCGAGCAGCGGCTGGAAATGCGGGCGCTGGCAGAGGCTTGATAGCCCGCCAGTTTGGTTGACCCACCAAGCGATCTGCCTCCCATCATCATGCCCCCGTCGTTCGCGCCACCCGGTTCACTGTGCATCAGGCGCGAACGAATAAGTGGTGATCGCTCACAGATCAGCAAAGCAAACCTGCACTCCTCCCTCAGTCCCCGGGTTGTGTGAACCCCGTCACCTTGCCCCTTGCCAATTGAGAGGATGATGGCGCTCAGGCAGAAACATCTTTCTCGCCAGCTATTTCAACAAGTTGAGGTTTATATGCCTGACAGCAATGCGGTCGCTCACCCGTTCGATGCCAAGAAGATCAATGTCAACGATCCCTATGAGATGAAGCAGTGGGTCAAAATGTTCGAGTGCACCGAAGTCCAGCTGAAACGGGCGGTCAAAGCAGTCGGCACCTCTGGCAAGGCGATCAGAAAACACCTCAAGAAGTGAGGGCATCACCCCGTCACAGACCAGGCCCCGCTCGCGGGGCTTTCTCTTTCTGACATCTATTTAACAGCATCTATTTCCGACAAAGCGCCCAGTACGCTGGCGAAAGAAGTTGTGGTTTGAAATCACCGCATTTCGGAAAAACAAAAAAAGGCCACTATTTCTAGTGGCCTTTCGTAACTCTTTGATTGCTTTACTTAATAACTGGTGCCGAGGCCGGAATCGAACCGGCACGACGCGAACGTCGAGGGATTTTAAATCTGATTTGGCCCTATGAGAAAAGAAGCACTTACATAAAAATCAAAGAGTTAGTAAACCAATGAAGGCCAAAAATGACCACCCATTTAAAATTTTGTCGCCACTCTGTCGCCACTTTCAGCCCCCACCTGACAACATTCTCTGCAGCTTTCCCCACTCCTCGGCATACTCCCGACGCAGATAAAACTGCCGCAAGTTGATGGTGGTTTTCTTTAGAAGCCCCGCTTCGGATTCTTCTTTCAGCAGAGCCTGGATATCAAGCCAAAGCCGATCCCTTTCAAAGCCGCTCCAAATCTCAGGGACAGGGGTCAACATGTTGGTGTAACAGACAGGGGCAACCCATTCGAACAACGCTTTTTCCACATGCTCTATGGGAAATGCCTTTGCTACTTTGGCGATGTAGCGATAGTCCACTTCGTTATCCACGAAAAACCCTGAGAGGGCTTCACACAACTCGATATCAGACCTAGTTCCCTTCATCAGAACCCTCAGCCTCAACCCCACCCGAATTATTCTAAACCACAAACAGAAAGAGGATTTAGACGAATAGCATCCTCCAAGTGATCAGGAGCAAAGTGTGCATAGCGCATGGTCATGGCGATGGTGGAATGGCCCAGGATTTTCTGCAGCACCAGGATGTTACCGCCATTCATCATAAAGTGGCTGGCGAAGGTGTGGCGCAGAACGTGGGTATTTTGCCCGGGTGGCAGTTCCAGCCCTGCCCTTTCGACCACCATTTCGAAGGCTCGATAACAGTCACCGAACAGGCGACCGCGCTTTCTGGGTAACTGGGCATAGAGCTCGGGGCTGATGGGGACGCTGCGGCTTTTCTTGCTCTTGGTGCGGGTGAAAGTGATGCGGTTGGGGGATACCTGAGACTGGGTTAACTCTTCCACCTCAGACCAACGTGCCCCGGTGGCCAGGCAGAGTTTCACCACCAACAGCAGATCGGGGTTTGGACTCTCAGCGCAGGCGGCCAGCAAACGTTTGAGTTCGTCAGGATAGAGAAAGGCGAGTTCGGCCTCAGCCACCTTGTAGGCCCGTAGCCCATCGAGGGGGTTTTCCCCCTGCCACTCCCCTAGCCTTTTCAGCTCGTTAAATACAGCACGCAGGTAGGCATGTTCACGGTTAACGGTATTGGGAGTGACGCCCTGCTTCTCCTGGTTGATGGCGCGTCGGTCGGTGATATCACCCGAGAGGCGAGCTTCACGGTAGGCAGCAAAAGCGCGAGCGGTGAAGTTCACCGCCAGCGGGTCTCCGAGGGAGTGGCAGACTGTCAGCAGCTTGGATTTACGAGCCTCACCATCACGCAGACTCTGGCCATGGCGGCCAAACCAGAGTTCGACCAGATCGGAGAGTCGCCGGCCATCGGTTGGTTCCCCCTGTCCTTCCAGCCAAGGCTTGCCCTTGTCCGGGTCCAGCACAAAGCGCTCAAATGCCAGCGCCTCCCCCTTGGTAGCAAACTGCTTGCGGATCCGAAGGGCGTCGGGGTTGGTTTTACCAGGACGACCATTTGGATATATTTCAACCAACCACTTTCCAGACACTTGTTTTCTTATAGCCATAAGCTCCTTAACAAAGGCTATGAGGCTTCAATCACAGACCTATTTCTTTAATTTAAAGACTCGTACTATCTCTGTAAATAAATCAGAGAACACATTATTTATGTTGCTATCTTTCAATATCACCCTTGATTTTCATCGTAATTCTAGCACCGATGTTTATAAATTTCTTTTCGACACAAAAATGGAAAATTGAGCAAAACGCCAACAAGGAGCACAAAGAAAAAATATTGGACTGAAGAATAGAAAGCCCCATAAAACCACCAAAATCCATAAAGTATTGCATCATCCAATTATGGAATATATAAATGGAGTACGTTAACTCTGATAGAAATACGAGCCAGGTTATATTTTTGAAATTCTTTCTAAATGCCCAACAAATTAGAAAAAGAATAATTGCGACTGTTAGAAAGTGAGTGTTTTGCAGTCTATTGTTTATTGATGGCATTGTTATGAGATATGAAAGCCATACATAGACACTCAACGCAAAAATAATATATTTATTTGAAAGCCCCTTTTCCCACAAATAGACACAAGAACCGACGAATAAAAATGGTAAAAACATAGACGCATAACCATTACTCCAACCATAGGCTAGGGGGAAAGGCTCTAAGTATTGGATTAATAATATGATTATTGCATATACTATTGGCAACACTTTTGTGTATCCAAAAAGCCCTAGCTTCAGCATTAGAGCAATAACGATATAAAAATATATCTCAATTCTTAATGTCCATTCAACATTATTTAAAGAGTAAGGTGTCCCCCAAAAGTCACCGAGCAGAGCAATTCGTGGCAATATTATTGATAATGATGGGATTGGTTCCCCTTTGAAGATATGGTTCAACATCATCTCAATTATTACTGCAACTATGTAAAGCGGATATATTCTAAAAAATCGCCTAACAATGAAAACATTAAAGTCTTCTCTCATCGCCACGCATGTTATTATATAACCAGAAATAAAGAAAAAAACAATTACACCAGCACCACCAAATTCTATAAATGGAGATAACATTGACACCATAAGTCTCAATGTTATATGAACATCCATATTGTTCGCAAACAAAGCCAATTGTTCATAATATCTGTGCGCAATTAAAACAGAAAGAAATGCAAACACCCTTAAATAATCAAGAAAATATATTCTACTATCTTCTCTTGATTGTTTATTATTGAGGTTTTTCATTTAATGGACAATCCTTTTATTTTCCATATAAACACCTAACATTCTAATTATTAGACCACTTGGTATTTTCTATCGCCCAAATTTCAAGCATGTCGATTGCAACTTTGTATTAATACAATTAAAGTCATCTTAATTGACTTAATATAACAAATTTTTTATTGTTAAAAATTTCTGCACCAACTGTTTATCGCCCTGTTTGTCTTTTTCTAAATGTTCTGTGTTCTACCATCACACCGATGATCTGGATGTGCTGCCGGTCAGAGTGCATGGTGGGGTAATCGTCGTTGAGGGGGACCAGTTCAAACACTTCTTGCCCGTTCTCATCAATGCCACGGGGCCGGTACTTTTTGAAAGTGGTCTCATTGCTGCCGTTCTTGGCCACGACGTAATCCCCAGGTTGCGGCGCTTCGTCGGGGTCAACGATGATCAAGTCCCCTTCTTTGAACTGCGGCAACATGGAATCACCACGTAGCCAGAGGCCAAAGCCACAGGTCCCAATGTCGACACTGGCCGTCACATACTCAACATTGCCATCGAAGGTAGTGGCCTGCTCGCACATCTCACGCCAGTTCCCCGCGTGGACATAGCTGATCACAGGGATCCGCTTACCTTGGGGTATCACCGCCGATTCGACGTTGTGGAACCCTGGTATTGGTTGAGTGGGTGACACTTCGGAACCAGTGCCATTTCCCGTCAACAACCAATCCACTGTCACGCCAAGGGCTTCGGCTAAATCATTGAGATAACGCCCTTTTGGCTCTGCGCCTCCCCTCTCCCAATGACTGACAGCCACCCGAGTTACGCCAACTCGGGCAGCTAACTGATCTTGTGTAAACCCACAGGCTGATCGCCGGGTCTTAATGCGTTCGCTTACGTTCATGTAAGAGAGATTACACCCCAAGTTACGTAACTAGATTTACTTTTTAGGTAAATTAACTTGCTCTCGAGCTTTTCATGATCGTAAAGTAAGTTTCGTAAGTTAGTTAACCAAGGTGCTATCGACCATGAAAACAGCAGACGCAGTAGCTCACTTTGGGGGAATCGCCCCATTAGCAAAGGCATTGGGCGTAAAGACGCAGGCGATCTCTCAATGGAAAGAGAAAGTCCCAGAGCTGCGCTCCTACCAAATCGAAGTGCTTACCGGCGGCAAGTTGAAAGCCGATCAGCATCACACCGCGCAAGGTCGCGCGTAACTGAACTCGCAGGAGGCAAGCATCCATGATTATCGCCCCCATCCATATTGATACCCCGGTTTGCACCGTCGAGAACTTCTCCGAGCGTAGCGGCCTGACCCAGCGCACGATCGAGAACTACGTACGAGCTGGCCGCATTCCCATCATGCCCAAGCAAGGCCGATCTGAAAAAGTGCTGATCAACCTGGTGCTCTACACCCAACAGGCCATGAATCAGCCGGGTCTGGAACCTGCACCGGCACCTGTCCGTCGCCCTAGAGTGTCGCGCAAGCAGAGGGATGAAAGCCATGTTTGAGCAAACTTGCAGCAAACATCATCACTTTGACTCTGCATGCTCGCGCTTTGCCGCCAGCCATTCTTTGGCCGAAGTGGCCCGCGCTGCAGGTATCGGTGAGCAGGTATTGCGCAACAAGCTGAACCCGGCACAACCGCATCAACTCACCGCTCGGGAACTGGTAGCTATTTATCACGCCACCGAGGGGGACGAGACCCTGTTCGATGGTCTGTTGTTGGAGTGCGGCCTCACTGCAGTGGCTATTCCCAAGGCTGATCGAGCCCCTTCCTTGCCCCACCAGGCCATCGATCTGAACGCCAAGATCGCCAGCATTGGCCTGCGAGCACTGGAGCTGACCGACCGCGGCAGGATCACCCGCTCTGAGCGCAACACCCTTGTGAGTGTGGCCACTTCGGCCATGGGGTCACTCGCCATCCTGATCCACGACATTGAGGCCCGCTTTCAAGCGGTCCCGACCCTGGCCTGTGCGTCAGACATCCTGATGCAAACCATGACCATGTAAGGGGGAACCCATGCAAACCCAACGCATTGACCATCAACAACGCAATTTGGCTGGCCTGACGCCAGAGGAACAGGTGGCCATGAACACCGCCGGCTGCATGTTGCTGCGCGAGATGTTCGGCAAGAAGCGCTCGAGCCTCGACACCGACTGGCTGGCACTGGGCCAGGCCAAGAAAGCGGCCATCTGTGCCATCGCCCGCCAGCCACGGGGCGAACTGATGAGCGCCACGCTGTCGGCATTGCCACATGCACAGCGCGAAGTGCTCCGCCTTGCGGTGATTGCACTGGAGTACCAAAGCGAATTTCGCGGCGGCTGTGACACCAAGGTATGGCACCCGGCACCGGTCGCCAGATCTATCCGGGATATCGAGAGGGAGAAGAAAGAGAGAGCAGCAAAGCTGCGCATGAAACGCGCGGTGCTGGCAGCAAGCCAGATGACCGGGCAAGGCCCACGTCCTATTGGGCAATAAAAAAGGCTATGTCCCAATTACGTGTTGCATGGGGTGCCCCAGCGCCTCATGCAAACACGCTTTGATATTCACGCCC